>NZ_JBYTEO010000045.1:0-56884 GCF_058791355.1 Pseudomonas sp. EB271-G4-1 | reverse complement strand
ATTGTTTACCAAGGAGTTTTCCGTTTCGACTGCGCCGGAAGTGGGGCGAATTATAGGCTTCCAGAATCTGCCGTCAACCACTAATTACGCCTTTTTGGCAGAAGTACCCTTTTTAGCGATCAGGCGCGGGATTCGACGAGCCAGCGGCGGCAGCCTGAGCACTAACAGCAATGCGCCTATAGATGCATAGATCGACCACTCCTTAACATCGGCGCGCACGATCCAGAGCATATGCAGCAATCCGAGTACGAGAACCAGATAAGCCAAGCGATGCAGCTTCTTCCAAAGAACTCCCATACGTCGTTGGCTGTATCGATTGGACGTGCAAGCCAACGACAGCAAACACAAAAAACCCAATGCCCCGACAATGATGTACGGTCGCTTGCGCAATTCGACACCTAGCTGCGACCAGTCAAATCCAAGGATGAACGCCAGGTAGGCGCTCAAGTGCAGAACCACGTAAGCGAAACACCACAATCCCAATTGCCGCCGGACCGCTATCCACACCGCCCAACCCGTGAGCTTTTGCAGCGGCGTCATACTGAGCGTGATGAGCAACAGCACAAGCGCCCCTAACCCCAACCGATCAACCAGCACCTTGCCGGGATCAGGCCCCAGCGCATCCTGCCAGGCCTGGTACAACCAAAGCAGCGGCCACACCATTGCACAAATGAAAACCGCTGTACGCCAGAGCGGATATCGCATCAATAATTCTTCCGCAAATCGAGCCCTGCATATAAAGAAGCGACTTCATCCGCATAACCGTTGAATATCAGCGTGTCACGCACATTGGGCTTGAACAGGCCGCTCGGCAGTCGGCGCTCGCGAGCCTGGGTCCAGCGCGGGTGGTCAACCGTAGGATTCACGTTCGCGTAGAAACCGTATTCATCCGCGGCAATACTCTGCCAAGTGGTTTTAGGCTGTTCGCTCACCAGGCTTATCCGCACGATGGACTTGATGCTTTTAAACCCGTACTTCCATGGCACGACCAAACGCAAAGGCGCCCCGTTCTGGTTCGGCAACTCACGCCCGTACATCCCCACCGCCAGTATTGCCAGCGGGTTCATGGCTTCATCCAATCGCAGCCCTTCTACATAAGGCCAGTCGATCAAGGCGAACCCGGACCGCTGTCCAGGCATGCTCTTTGGATCCTGCAGGGTTTCGAAGCGTATGAATTTGGCGCTTGACGTGGGCTCTACCTGGCCAAGCAGCGCCGAAATGGGGAAGCCGATCCATGGAATCACCATCGACCACGCCTCAACGCAGCGCAAACGGTAAATGCGCTCTTCCAACTGATAAGGCTTCATGAAGTCTTCCAGAGCATACCGCCCAGGCTTACCCACCTCCCCGTCCACGACCACGCTCCAGGGTTCGGTTTTCAGCGCACCGGCGTTGGCAGCCGGGTCACCCTTGTCAGTGCCGAACTCATAGAAGTTGTTGTAATGCGTCGCGTCCTTGAACGGTGTGATCGCCTCATCCTTCACGCTGACGGCACCCCATCGAATCGAGGGAAGCTTTTCGCCAAACCAGGAGGGTGCCTTGCCAGGCTCGACACCCGGGTATCGCGCCGCTTCATCGGCCACCGCCCACCGCGGCAGACTGCTCACCGCCAATCCGGTTACGGCAGCACCCAATACATTGCGTCGAGAAAGATAGAGAGATTCAGGCGTGACGTCCGACTCATGGCAGTCGGACGCTTTTGGGACTTTGATCAGCATGGCTACTCCGCAGCATTGGAGAACAGGCGCACCAACAGACTGCGGAGTATGAGGGAAATTACATCACTCGGCGCTTTTACGCCGACGAAGATGTAACAGGTATTGCACTGGACCAGATGCGGCGTAGGCGAGGAACACCAGGAGCAGGATGCGCGGCGGATCACTGAATACGACGGCAAACACCAACACCACAGCAAGGATCGCCACAAACGGAACGCGCCCTTTCAGGTCCAGCTCCTTGAAGCTGTTGTACTTGATGTTGCTGACCATCAGCATGCCGGCCGCCGCCACCATCAGCGCAACCAGGAAGGACATCTTGGAACCCTGGATGCCGTAATCACTGAACGCCCAGACAATACCGGCTACGACTCCCGCCGCAGCCGGGCTGGCGAGACCGATGAAATAACGCTTGTCGGCAGTACCGACCTGGGTGTTGAACCGTGCCAGGCGCAACGCCGCACCCGCGACATAGATGAAGGCGACCATCCAGCCGACCTTGCCCATGTCACCAAGCGCCCAGCCGAAGGCGAGCAACGCCGGTGCCACGCCAAAGGCGACCATGTCCGACAGCGAGTCGTACTCGGCGCCAAAGGCGCTCTGGGTATTGGTCATGCGGGCAACGCGGCCGTCAAGGCCGTCGAGCACCATCGCCACGAAAATCGCGATGGCGGCGAACGCAAAATACTTGCTCGCACCAATCGAATCGCCGGCACTCAAGGCACTCTGGGCGCTCATCGAGTTGATGATGGAATAGAACCCTGCGAAGAGATTCGCAGTGGTGAACAGATTCGGCAGAAGATAGATACCACGATGCCGGACTTTACGGCCGTCAGCGTCATGCCCTTCTTCGATGTGCTCATCGATGGGCAGAAGGCTTTCGGCGTCAGAAGCCTGCTTTGGCTCTTCGGGACGTTCGCTCATGGACATTACCTTGCAACGGGGTGGAAAGTTTCGACAGGTGTCTGGGACGACGGTTCGACCGCAAACGATGCAGCTTTATACCAGAACCGGTCACCCAAACGAAAAAACGCGGCCTAAGCCGCGTTTTTCGGACAAGCAATCGACTTAGTTCTTGGCTTTGTCGACGATCTTGTTGGCACCGATCCAAGGCATCATGGAGCGCAGTTGCTCGCCGATGACTTCGATACCGTGCGCGGCGTTATTACGACGCTTGGCGGTCATCGAAGGATAGCCGGTAGCGCCTTCGCTGATGAACATCTTGGCGTATTCGCCGTCCTGAATGCGTTTCAGGGCGTTGCGCATGGCCTGACGGGATTCGGCGTTGATCACTTCCGGGCCAGTCACGTACTCGCCGTACTCGGCGTTGTTGGAGATCGAGTAGTTCATGTTGGCGATACCGCCTTCGTACATGAGGTCCACGATCAGCTTCAGTTCGTGCAGGCATTCGAAGTAGGCCATTTCCGGCGCGTAGCCAGCTTCAACCAGGGTTTCGAAACCAGCTTTTACCAGTTCAACGGTACCGCCGCACAGAACGGCTTGTTCGCCGAACAGGTCGGTTTCAGTCTCGTCCTTGAAGGTGGTTTCGATGATGCCGGTACGACCGCCACCCACGCCAGCAGCGTAGGACAGTGCTACGTTTTTAGCGTTGCCGGATGCGTCCTGGTAGATCGCGATCAGGTCAGGGATACCGCCGCCTTTGACGAACTCGGAACGTACGGTATGACCTGGTGCCTTCGGCGCGATCATGATCACGTCGAGGTCAGCGCGCGGCACAACCTGGTTGTAGTGGATCGCGAAACCGTGGGAGAAGGCCAGGGTGGCGCCTTTCTTGATGTTCGGCTCGATTTCGTTCTTGTACAGGGAAGACTGGAACTCGTCCGGGGTCAGGATCATGACCAGGTCGGCAGCAGCAACAGCGGAAGCAACGTCAGTCACTTTCAGGCCGTGGGCTTCAGCCTTGGCAACAGTGGCCGAGCCTTTGCGCAGGCCAACAGTCACGTCAACGCCGGAATCTTTCAGGTTGCACGCTTGAGCGTGGCCTTGGGAGCCGTAACCGATGATGGCAACTTTCTTGCCCTGGATGATCGACAGGTCGCAGTCTTTATCGTAGAAAACTTTCATGAATTTCCCCTATATCAGGCCGTTCAGGCCATTCGCTAATTTGGTTTAGATGCTGAGTACTTTGTCGCCGCGGGCAATACCGGTGACGCCACTGCGGACGGTCTCCAGGATCGAGGCGGTGCCAATGGACTGGATGAAGCTGTCGAGCTTGTCGCTGGTACCGGTCAATTGAACGGTATATACGCTGGCACTGACATCGACGATCTGTCCACGGTAAATATCGGTGGTGCGCTTGATCTCGGCGCGCTGGGCGCCGGTGGCCTTGACCTTGACCAGCATCAGTTCGCGCTCGATGTGAGCACTTTCCGACAGGTCGACCAATTTGACCACTTCGATCAGCTTGTTCAGGTTCTTGGTGATCTGCTCGATGACTTCATCGTGCCCGACAGTGGTCAGCGTCAGACGCGACAGGGTCGGGTCTTCGGTGGGGGCCACGGTCAGGCTTTCGATGTTGTAGTTGCGCTGCGAGAACAGGCCGACAACACGAGACAAAGCGCCAGGTTCGTTTTCCAGAAGCAAGGAAATAATGTGCCGCATGATTAAGTACGCTCCGTCTTGCTCAGCCACATATCGCGCATGGAGCCGTCTTTGATCTGCATCGGATAGACGTGCTCGCTGGTGTCGACCGAAATATCGATTACCACCAGGCGATCTTTCATGGCGAACGCCTCTTCCATCTTCGACTTCAAATCTTTCGAATCAGTGATGCGCACGCCAACGTGGCCATAGGCCTCCGCCAGCTTGACGAAATCAGGCAGCGATTCCATGTAGGAATGAGAGTGACGGCTGCCGTAGCTCATGTCCTGCCATTGGCGAACCATGCCCAGTACACCGTTGTTCAGGATGACGATCTTGACCGGCAAACCGTATTGCAGGCAGGTCGACAATTCCTGAATGTTCATCTGGATGCTGCCCTCGCCCGTTACGCAGGCGACGTCATCATCCGGAAAGCTCAACTTGATACCCATGGCCGCAGGGAAACCGAAGCCCATCGTGCCCAGGCCACCGGAGTTGATCCAGCGGTTCGGCTTGTTGAACTTGTAGTACTGCGCCGCGAACATCTGGTGCTGACCCACGTCGGAGGCTACAAAGGCATCGCCCTTGGTCACTTCGCACAGGGTTTCAATCACCGCCTGCGGCTTGATGACACTGCCGTCGCCCTTGTCATAAGGGAACAGGCCGCGGTCACCGCGCCACTCGTCGATCTGCTTCCACCAGCTGGCCACGGACTCCTTGTTCGGGGTCTCGCCGATTTCCTTGAGGATCGCGACCATTTCGGTCAGGACGCTCTCGACCGGACCCACGATAGGCACATCGGCCTTGATGGTCTTGGAGATCGAAGCCGGGTCGATGTCGATGTGGATGATCTTGGCGTTCGGGCAGAACTTCGATGCGCCGTTGATGACGCGGTCGTCGAAGCGCGCGCCGACGGCCAGGATCACGTCAGCATGGTGCATCGCCAGGTTGGCGGTGTAGCTGCCGTGCATACCCAGCATGCCGATGAACTGACGGTCGGTACCAGGGTAACCGCCCAGGCCCATCAGGGTGTTGGTCACTGGCAGGTTGAGCATCTTCGCCAACTCGGTGAGCGGCGCGGAACCACCACCCAGGATGACGCCACCGCCCGAATACAGCACAGGCCGCTTGGCCGCCAGGAGCATTTCTGCCGCCTTGCGGATTTGCCCCGAGTGGCCGCGAACGGCCGGGCTGTAGGAGCGCAGCTTGGCTTTTTTCGGGAAGACGTATTCGAACTTCTCGGCCGGGTTGGTCATGTCTTTCGGAATGTCGACAACGACCGGACCAGGACGACCGGATTGCGCCAGGTAGAACGCCTTCTTCATGACTTCCGGGATTTCCGACGCATGCTTGATCATGAAGCTGTGTTTCACGATCGGCCGGGAGATACCGATCATGTCGGTTTCCTGGAAGGCGTCGGTACCGACCATGGTGCTAGGCACCTGGCCGGAAATCACCACCATCGGAATGGAGTCCATGTAGGCCGTGGCGATACCGGTGATGGCGTTGGTCGCGCCCGGGCCGGAGGTCACCAGTACCACGCCGGCTTTACCGGTGGCACGGGCGTAGCCGTCAGCCATATGGGTCGCGGCCTGCTCGTGACGAACCAGGATGTGAGTCACTTCCGGTTCTTTGAACAAGGCATCATAGACATGAAGAAGAGCACCACCCGGGTACCCGTAGATATATTTGACGCCTTCGTCGCGCAAAAAGCGGACGAGCATCTCACCGCCAGATAAAAGCTCCACGTTGTTCACCTCTAAAACGCCAGAATACCGTCCACGAAAAGGGGGACGGGTCTTAATAGGTTTACTTCCCAGCAGAGCATGAGCGACGGTGGTCGCCGACTACGTCAGCACTGACTGAGCAAGTATTGGGATCGTCCCAAGTGTTGCGGGCCTTTCCCACCCAGCGCGAGGTAACGCGTTGCGGGTGTAACAGGTCGGCGCGGATGTGCGCCTCATGATCTGCCGAGTGGGTCTGCTTCTGGCAGTCCCTCTACAGCGGACTTTGGATTCTTCTGTTTCATCCCTTGCAAGTCAAGTCGTCTATGAGCTTTATTCTACTAACCACATGAGAACGCAAGAAAAAACCTGTAAACCCCCTGCGTGTTAGCTTCAATTGCGCAACTTTTGACAAGGAATTGGCATGCGTACGCACTTCCTCATCGCCGGCCTGATGCTCGCCCTTAGCCCGATGTGCATGGCCGCGCAGATTTACCAGTGGGTCGACGCCCAGGGCGTTACCCATTTCGATGCTCAACCGCCTCGGGATCAGCCTGCCACTACCATCGTCACGCCCGCCCCAAAGCCTGGCAGGTCGGGCACTGGCGCACAAAACGGGGCCATTGGCGACCAACAGGCGATCGACAAGTCGGTGAAGAAGCAGGTGAGCGAGCAACAGAACCAGCTGAAGGTCTTCTGCGAACAGGCACGAACCAACCTGGCGCAGCTACAGAATAATCCGCGCTTGAGAGAGGAAGTGGATGGCCAGATGCGGCGTATTGACGACTCCCAGCGTCAGGAGCGCATCGATGAAACGCAAATGCAGATTGCGGATAACTGCATGTAGGAGCCCGTAGGAGCTGTCGAGTGCAACGAGGCTGCGATCTTTTTTTGAAAGCAAGATCAAAAGATCGCAGCCTCGTTGCACTCGACAGCTCCTACAGGGGATCGCAGCTCAGCGCGAGGCGGTGATCAGTTGATCGAACTCTTTGAGCAAAGCCTGCAGCTGCCGATCCTTGCCCTGGACATTGCGCTGGGCGAAGACCATTTCAGCCATCTCCTGAATCCCCGATGCATTCGGCAAGGGCAGATCCTGCTCCAGGATTGCTTTCATGCGCGGCAGGAAGATCCATTGCAGCCACTGCTCGAAGTCCAGCGTATCAACTGAAAACGGCTCGACGCTGGACAGCGCTTCAGCGGATGGCGCGACCTCGTCCCACCACCCTTGCACCCGCAATTCGCGTTCGATCAGCAGCAGTTGATCGGCAATCTTCGGAAACCGTACATCCATCACGAAGTAACCTTGGCTTTCTGGCGAGCCAAAGCGGCGCCCGCCGAATCACCCTGCTTCTCGCGCGCTTGGGCAATCAGCTCCCAAAGGCTGGCCTGCAGTGCCGGACGCCCGTTGGCGAAGGTCAGGCCACGGCGAGCAAATTGCTCGGCCTGCGGCGCATCACCTTGGGCCATGCGCACCTGCGCCAGGCGATAGAGCACTTGCGGCTCACGCGGGGCGACACGCTGGGCGCGCTCGAGGCTGGAAGAAGCGCCATTGAGATCGCCGCCGGCCTGTTGCTGCTGAGCGGTGGTTAATAATGCCAGCACCGGCCCGTCCAGTTGCTCGTCGGCGGACAAGCCACCGGAAGTGGCCGACGGAATCCCGCTCGGTGTCGAGGGCATGCTGTAGCTGCCTTGATTGACCGGTGCGGACTGAACCGGCGACGTATCGATCGGCCCGGGCGTAATCGGGCCCGGGGTTATTGGTCCCGGAGTAATCGGAGTCGTGCTGATCGGTGCCGACGTCACCGCACCACCACCCGGCACCATCACGACAACACCGGTATCGCCTTGTGGAATCTCCTGGGCCTGGGGTTGCACAGGACGCTTTACCGTCGTCTGACGGTAGCCGCCGTTCGCCGATACGCGCTCGCTATTGGAGACCTTGGTGCCGGAGTCCACCACCGGAATCGAGCCGCGCTGTACCGAAGAACAACCGCTGAGCAAAGCCACGGCGGTAATCGCTGGAATCAACCACTTGTTCACTTGAAACCCTCTTTGCTTAATTCATCCAGCCCTTGACCCAATCCATCACCGTTTCACCGTTGATCGGGCTTTCGCCACCACAAGCGGGACCGGGAGGCGGTTCGCTGCCGCGAATATACGGCATCTGCACGGCGCCGGGGCAACCGGCGTCGGAGCCTTGGCCGGTTCGCGAATCGACCCAGGCCTGAACGATATTATCCGGCTGCGGCATGTCCAGCGGCAACGGGTCGGCCTTGCGCATGAAGCTGGTCCAGACCTGCAACGCACCGGTGGCACCCGTGAACGGTGTCTTGCCGTTGTCGTCGCGTCCCAACCAGACCACCGCCAGCAAGTCCTGACTGAAACCTGCGAACCAACTGTCTCGCGAGTCGTTACTGGTGCCGGTCTTGCCGGCCAGGGTCAAGGTCTTTGGCAACACGTTGTAGACCGAGCTGCCGGTACCTTCACGCATCACGCGCTGCATGGCGCTCTGGATCAGGTAGATCGACGCGGGGTCGAAACGCTGCTGGATCTGGAACGGATAACGCTTGAGCGGCTCGCCTTCCGCCGTCAGGACGCTACGGATCCCGCGCATCGGCGTATTGAAACCGCCATTGGCGAGCGTCTGGTACATGGTCGCCACTTCGATCGGGGTCATACCGCCAGCGCCCAGCAACATCGACGGGAAGGCCGGAAACTCGCGACTGACACCCAGGCGCCCAAGAGTCTTGAGGACATTCGGCACACCCACGGCCAGGCCCAGGCGTGCGGTCGACAAGTTGTAGGAGTGCGCCAGCCCTTGGTAAAGGAAGACCGTGCCGTGGGAACGGCGATCATAATTCTGCGGTTTCCAGACCTGGCCGTCGGCGCCCTTGACCGAGAAGTAGTCGTCCGACAGCCAACTGGTCAATGTGTACTGGCTCGGTTTTTCCAGCGCCGTCAGGTAAACCGCCGGCTTGATCAACGAGCCGATCGGCCGCACCGCGTCCAGCGCCCGGTTGAAACCGGCAAAGCTGGCCTGGCGACTGCCGATCATGGCCTGCACCTCGCCGGTTTCCGGATTGGTCACCACCATCGCCGCCTCGACCTCATCCGAGCCCTTGCGACCGGACAGGCGCTTGAACGTGTCGTTGACCGACGCTTCGGCCTTCATCTGCAGGATCGGATCGAAGCTGGTGAAGATCCGCAGCCCCTCCTCGGTCAAGTCTTCGTCGCGGTAGTCTTCACGCAGCTGGCGCTTGACCAGGTCAAGGAAGCCAGGGAACGAGCTGTCCGCCAGACTGCCGCGCTTGGTCACGCCCAACGGCATTTTTTTCGCCGCTTCGACTTGCTCCGCCGTGGCGACACCCTGCTCCTGCAGCACGTCGAGCACCAGGTTACGTCGCTCAAGTGCACGCTCCGGATACCGGCGCGGGTTGTAGGAGGACGGCCCCTTGACCATGCCGACCAGCAAGGCCACCTGATGCAGCTTGAGCTCGGCCAGAGGCTGACTGAAGAAGAACTGGCTGGCCAGGCCGAAACCGTGCACCGCGCGTTGACCATCCTGACCGATAAACACTTCGTTGAGGTAAGCCTCAAGGATCTCACGCTTGTCGTAGTGCAGTTCCAACAGCAACGCCATCATGGCTTCGGTCAGTTTGCGGGTCAGGCTGCGCTCGTTGGTCAGGTAGAAGTTCTTGACCAGCTGCTGGGTCAGGGTACTACCCCCCTGACGCATGCGACCCGACGAGCCGTTGACCCAGATCGCCCGGGCAATCGACTTCGGCGAGACACCAAAGTGGTGATAGAAATCACGGTCCTCGACCGCGACCAGGGTCTCGAGCAAATACGGCGGCACCTGATCGATCTTGATCAGGATCCGGTCTTCGAGGTTTTTCGGGTACAGGCCACCGATCAGCAGCGGTTCCAGACGCACCACCGACAGTTTCGAACCCTTGGCCGCCGACAGCTCGGCCACGTAGTCGCCCGAGAAGCGCACACGCACCGGTTGCGCTTGCTCCATGCCTTCATAGAACTGGAAGCCACGGGTATTCAGATCGACGGTATTGCCGTTGACGGAAGCCGCGCCCGGACCGTTGGCCACGCTTTCACGGCGATAACCCAAGGCATCGAGCTCGGTGAGAAAATCGTCCCTGCTCAGCTTTTGTCCGACGAACAGCTCGAGCGGACGTGCGTAGACCTTGGCCGGAATCATCCAGCGCTTACCGGAGAACTTCTCCTGCACGATGGCATCGAGGTAAACGGCGAACCCGGCCAGCACCACAAGGCCGACCAGGCTGAGTTTAAGGGCCCAGCCAAGCCAGGGCCGCAGGCCTCTGGAGGGGGGATTCTTTGGGGTACGGGGGGATCGAGTACGAGTCATGGCGGCGGATTATACGCACTTTATTCATAGTCAACAGGAGGCCCGCGAGTTTGCGTTAGGCTGGCTAGACGCCATAATGACGACCTGAATTTTTTCCGACTCTTAAGGATCGCCTGTGAGCCAGTCCCTGATCGCCGCCCTGCAAAACCCGGCCCTCTACCCGCATCCTGTAGATGGATTCAAGGTCATCGAGACCCACATTTCCTGGGTCGTGCTTACCGGCCCCTTTGCTTATAAAGTGAAGAAGCCGATGAACTTCGGCTTCCTCGACTTCACCACCCTCGAGGCTCGGAAGCACTTCTGCGCAGAAGAGCTGCGCCTGAACCAGCGCCTGACCCAGGATCTTTATCTCGAAGTGTTACCGATCACCGGTAGCGCCGAAGCACCGCAACTGGGCGGCGAGGGTCCAGCCATCGAGTACGCGCTGAAAATGCGCCAGTTTGATCAGGACGGATTGCTCAGCACTCTGCAAGCCAATGGCGAACTGACACCGGCGCACATCGACCAGATGGCTGAACAGATTGCCCGCTTCCATCTGGACGCACCGCGAGTGCCGGCAGAACACGAAGCCGGGACCGCAGACAGCGTCATGGCCCCTGTACGGCAGAACTTCGAGCAAATTCGCCCCTTCCTCAGCGACAAGGCCGACCTGCTGCAACTGGACGCCCTGCTGGCCTGGGCTGAAAGCAGCTTCGAGCGTCTCAAGCCACTGTTTGCCCAACGCAAGGCCGAGGGCTTCATTCGCGAATGCCACGGCGACATCCATTTGGGCAACGCTACCGTGATCGACGGCCGCGTGGTGATCTTCGACTGCATCGAGTTCAACGAACCGTTCCGCTTCACCGACGTGTACGCCGACACCGCCTTCCTGGCGATGGACCTGGAAGACCGCGGCCTGAAGTGCCTGGCACGTCGATTCATCAGCCAATACCTGGAGCTGACCGGCGATTACCGTGGCCTGGAACTGCTGAACTTCTATAAAGCCTACCGGGCGCTGGTGCGCGCCAAGGTTACTCTGTTCAGCATGCCGGCCGAGGCCACTGCGGTGCAGCGCGCCACGACACTGCGCCAATACCGCAACTACGCCAACCTGGCGGAAAGCTACAGCACCATCCCGTCCCCCTTCATGGCCATCACCCACGGCGTTTCCGCCGTTGGCAAAAGCCACGTGGCCATGCGCCTGGTCGAAGCACTGGGGGCGATTCGCCTGCGCTCCGATGTCGAACGCAAACGCCTGTTCGGCGAGCAAACCGTCGCCAATGACCTGCAAGCCGGCATTTATAGTGCCGATGCCAGTGTCGCGACCTACCAGCGTTTGCATGAAATTGCCGGGCTGATCCTGCACGCCGGGTTCCCGGTGGTGGTCGATGCCACCTACCTCAAGCATGAAGAGCGCGACAAGGCGGCGAAAGTGGCCGAAGCGACCGGCGCGCCGTTCCTGATCCTTGACTGCAATGCACCCCAAGCAGTGATCGAGAGCTGGCTGGCCCTGCGCCAGGCAGACAAAAAGGATCCGTCCGACGCCACCCTGGCCGTAATCGAAGCCCAGCAAGCCAGTCGTGAAGCATTGACGCCCGCAGAAATACTCTGCAGCAAACGCGTGCAGACCAACGAAAGCGGAACCCTCGACACAGTCGTAGAACAGATTCGCCAGCGCCTGCCCGGCCTGTAAGGAGCATTTAAGCCGTGAAGCCTGATCCGGCTTCACGGCCTTCAAACAGTGGCACTATACTGGCGTCATAAATCCAACAGGTGACGTGACATGAGCCAGCCGAAACTGCTCGACTCCCCGCTGTATGCCTTGCTGCATAAAGACGACATCACCGGTTTTAACAAAGAGCGCCCCAAACAGGGTCCTATCGACATGATCGGTGGTGATTTCCGCGGCCTCGACCTGCGCGAACTCAACGCCGAGGGCATCGACTTCACCGACGCCTATTTTCGCTCCGCCGATCTGCGCGGCATCGATTTTCGCAACGCTTCGCTCGAAGGTGCGAGCCTGGCCCACGCACAGATTTCCGGCGCCTATTTCCCAGTGGAGCTGAGCGCGGACGAAATCCTGATGTCGATGAACTTCGGTACGCGCCTGCGTTATCGCACCCGCTGACCGCCAGTCTGAATTGACAAGTCCAGCGCCCCGACATTGCGCTGAATTTTGGGCAGTATTGCCTGAAAACTTGGCAAATTGATCGCTTTTCTCACCTTTTCCTTGCTTTTGGCAGCATCACAGCCAGCGGCCTCTTAGAAGCTTTTGCGTCAAAAACGAGCAAACAATCACGCTTTTCCTACTGATGGCTACACTCCTCAGAAGCTTGCCCATGCACCATTCGGCCATCGCAAGGAGGCTTGATGAATGATGAACTGCAACACCTGAAGAATCTTGGCAAGACGTCGGCGCAATGGCTGCATGCCGTGGGCATCCACAGCGCCTCGGACTTGCGTCGCCTGGGGGCGGTGGATGCTTATCGAGCCGTGCGCACGCGCGGGTTCCGGGCGTCCAAGGTGTTGTTGTACGCGATCGAAGGCGCCTTGATGGACGTGCACTGGAATGACATCCCCGCCGAACGCAAGGAAGCCTTGAACAAACAACTCGAAGCCATCTCGTCACGCCACAAGAATTGAACGAGTACCGCTCGCCATGTACTTACTTGGGGAACAACCGGCCTACGCCGAAACACTGATCACTCGCCTGCAGAACATTCCCGCCCGGCTGTTGCAGGGTTTGACACCGAGCGGGCCCGCCGTCGAATTTTCCGCCATCGACGACCTGGCCGCCGTTTTGCCCGCCGATCAACTGTTCATGCTGGATGACGGCCGGCTGCATGGATGCATCGACGATCGCGCACTGTTCTACCTGCAGCATGGCGATCTGATCGGCCTGCGCCAGGACGCGGGATTGCCGCGCTGTCGCTTGTGCAGCAAGACGCCCCTGGCGCTGACACCCTACCTTCGATCGCAGGTGTTCCAGCACATCTATGCCGACCCGACCCGCTCGGAGCTGTTCCTGCAGTACATGGCGGGCCAGACCGCCCTGCTGTCCGATGCCGTGGCGCGCCTCAAGCAACCGGAGTTTCGCGCCACCAACGGCTTCCAGCGAGTTGCCAGCGGCGAAATCCTGATCCATCAGGGCGATGAGGCGGACCATGTGTTCGTGATCATCGACGGCCATGCCGAAGCGTTTGTCGATGGGGTGAAGGTGGGCGACGTGCCCAAGGATGAGATTTTCGGCGCCATGGCCGTGTTTACCGGGGAGAAACGCAACGCAACGGTCATCACCAGTGAACCCTGCACCCTCATGCGCATTCCCAAGGATCAGTTCTTGAGCCTTACCCAGAGCAATCCGAAGATTGCTAACAGCCTGATAGAGAGCATGGCCCGGCGTATCGACCTGCTGAATAAACAGGTTACACAGTTGAGTGCACTGAAAACGACAGACAGAGCTCAGTGAATACAAGGACTTGGAACCATCGTGCGACAGGAATCAGGTAAATGGAAATCACCTGTTGACTTGGTAATGAGAATCGATATGATTATCACAACTGGTCGCGAGACTGGTCGATATTCTGAAAAGCCCTTGGTTCGGACTCTCAGATTATCTCCTCATCAGGCTAATCACGGTTATTTGACCCGGCTCTTGCCGGGTCTTTTTTTGCCCGCGGGAAAGTCGCGCAACGCTGCAGCCAGTATCCTGAGCATCTGAAACGGGTTTGCATTGGGCAACTCAGCTATTTGGTCAGTGCTTGCGACCTGAGGATCAGCATGAAATTTCTGTGTACCGGCATTGAACTGGCCGACGCCAGCAGCCGCGGTTTCAACCTCGACGGCCAGAAGTTGTTCGCCGTACGCCGGGGTGGCCAGGTCTACGTCTACATCAATCGCTGCCCGCACCGTGGCGTCGGACTCGAATGGACCCCTGACCAATTCCTCGACCCCAGTAACAGCCTGATCCAGTGCGCCACCCATGGCGCCCTGTTCCTGATCGAGGACGGCGAATGTGTCGCCGGCCCTTGCGCAGGACAATCGCTGACCCGTGTCGATTGTCGCGAAGACGCACAAGGCATCTGGGTCAGCTTCTAACCGCCGAGCAATACTTCAAGACGCCGGTCCACCACCATCTCCTCATGGGTCAGGCGAACACCGTAGGCCAACACTTCAACCCCGCACGCCACGGCCTCACGCAAGGCCTGTGCGTAGGCTGAATCGATTTCTTGCGCCGGACGCACCGCTTCGATGCCGCTGAGATTGACGCAATACAATTGCACCGCACGAATCCCGTCCCGAGCCAGATGGGCCAATTCCCGCAAATGCTTGGCCCCGCGCTGGGTCACCGCATCGGGGAACGCCGCCACCGGCGTGCCGTCATAGCCCAGGGTGACACTTTTGACTTCCACGTACGCGTGCCCGCTCGGGTACTCGAGGCGGAAATCGATGCGACTGCTTTCCTGACCGTAGGCGACTTCGCGCTTGAGCTCGGTGAAGCCGTTCAACTCGGTGATCACCCCCGCTCGCAACGCCTCTTCGATCAAGCCATTGGCCCGCCCGGTATTCACGCAGAACAAGCGCCCTTGCGGGGTTTCGCCGACTTCCCAGGTGCCGGGCAACTTGCGCTTGGGGTCATTGGAGCGACTGAACCAGACCTGCCCGCCTTCGACCTGACAATTGAGCATCGAGCCCGTGTTAGGGCAATGAATAGTCAGCAACTCGCCATCGACGGTCTCGATATCGGCGAGAAAACGCTTGTAGCGGCGAATCAGCCGACCTTCTTCGAGTGGGGGATGAAAACGCATCAGCCTTGCCAGCTCCGCAAGCCACGCCCGATACGCTCCACCGCTTCCTGCAAGCGCTCAAGGTTTTGGGTGTAGGCAAACCGTACATGATGCCCGGCCTGATACCGGCCGAAGTCCAGCCCGGGCGTAATCGCGACATGCTCGGTTTCGAGGAAATGACGACAGAACGCGAAGGCATCGCCGCCGAACTTGCTGATATCGGCATACAGGTAGAACGCGCCTTCCGGCTCGACGGCGATACCGAAGCCAAGCGCTCTCAAGGCAGGCAGCAGGTAGTCGCGACGACGACCAAATTCGGCGCGACGCTCTTCCAGGATCGCGATGGTCGCCGGTTCAAAACAGGCCAACGCCGCGTGCTGGGCCATGCTAGGCGCGCTGATATAAAGGTTTTGCGCGAGCTTTTCCAGCTCACTCACCGCCGCATCCGGCGCTACCAGCCAGCCAAGACGCCAGCCGGTCATGCCGAAATATTTAGAAAAACTATTCAGCACAAAGGCGCTGTCGTCGACTTCCAGCACGCTGGCCGCATCGGTGCCGTAGGTCAGGCCGTGGTAAATCTCGTCCACCACCAGGTGACCGTGGCGTTGTTTGATGGCCTGGGACAGTTGCGCCAACTCGTCGCGGGTGAGGATCGTGCCGGTCGGGTTGGCCGGTGAGGCCACCAGTGCGCCCACACTGTCCTGGTCCCAATGCCGCTCAATCAGATCCGGCGTCAGTTGATAACGCACGTCCGGCCCCACCGGGACTAGCTGCGCGGCGCCTTCCACCAGGCGCAGGAAGTGCCGGTTGCACGGGTAACCCGGGTCGGCGAGCAGCCAGTGCTTGCCCGGATCGACCAACAAGGCACTGGCCAGCAGCAACGCACCGGAACCGCCGGGCGTGATGAGGATGCGTCGCGGGTCGATGTTCAAGCCATGACGCTGCTGATAAAAGCCCGCAATAGCCTCGCGCAGCTCGGGGATTCCGCGCGCGGCGGTGTAACGCGTCTTGCCCCCCTCCAGTGCCGCCTGTCCGGCGCGGATGATCGGCTCGGCGGTTGTGAAGTCCGGTTCGCCGATTTCCAGGTGGATCACATCGTGACCTGCAGCCTGCAATTCATTGGCCCGCGCGAGCAACGCCATGACATGGAAAGGTTCGATTGCGCGACTGCGGGCACTGTAGGACTGAGCCATTGGCCTTCCTTCAACAGGGAAAAGAACCAATTCTACCCAAGCGCAGGAACGAGCGAGAACCTAAAGCGGTCAGAGGCCTTATGACCCAGGCACAAACGAACTGAGCGAGTGCCCGGGGTTTGACTAAAATCATTAATTGAGCAGGGTTCCAGAGCCACCAGGCAACGCTTTGCCATCATTTGAAAGCGCCGCAGGCCGCGGCCTCGACATCCGGGAGTAGCGCGGTCTGATTTGATCTGGTAAGTTCGCCCGCTTGCAGCCGCAGGGCCGGCAGGTGCCGGTGATGGAGCAATCCTGCGCAGATGGATTACAAGAGTAGAGGCGGTCTATTTCATGTCCACCCAAGCAAAGCAACAAGCGAATCAGGCGATCAGCGGCTTCGAGCCCTATGTTCAGAAAGCTGGCGAAGAGTACATGGGCGAGCCCATGCGCAAACACTTCACCAAGGTTCTGAATCAGTGGAAAAAAGAGCTGATGGAAGGTGTCGACAAGACTGTGGACCACATGAAGGACGAAGCGGCCAACTTCCCTGACCCGGCAGACCGTGCCAGCCAGGAAGAAGAGTTCGCTCTCGAGCTTCGAGCCCGCGATCGTGAGCGCAAGTTGATCAAGAAGATCGACAAGACGCTTCAGTTGATCGAAGACGAAGAGTACGGCTGGTGTGAGTCCTGCGGCATCGAGATCGGCGTCAAGCGTCTTGAAGCACGCCCTACCGCTGACCTGTGCATCGACTGCAAGACTCTGGCGGAAATCAAGGAAAAGCAAGTCGGCAAGTAATATCGACTTGAGTAAAGAACGGAGCGTGCGAACGCTCCGTTTTTGTTTCTGACGTATGCTTCGACAGGAAACCTGTGGGAGCGAGCCTGCTCGCGAAGGGGCTTCCAGGCCCAATATTGATGCAGGCTGACACTCAGCTTTCGCGAGCAGGCTCGCTCCCACATGGGACTTGCGCACGACCGGACAACGTAACATTGCATTCATGACCGCCATCACCTCCCCTACCTACATCGGCCGCTTCGCCCCCACGCCCAGTGGTCACCTGCACTTCGGCTCGCTGGTTGCTGCATTGGCCTCGTACCTCGACGCGCGCTCGGTGGGTGGGCGCTGGTTGATGCGCATGGAGGATCTCGACCCGCCCCGCGAAGAGCCCGGCGCTCAGGCCGCAATCCTCAAGGCACTGGAGAGCTATGGTTTCGAGTGGGATGGCCAGATGGTGCGCCAGAGCGACCGTCACGATGCCTATGCCCAAGTGCTCGATCGCCTGTTCAGCCAGGGCCTGGCCTACGCCTGTACCTGCTCGCGCAAACAACTGGAGCCGTACCACGGCATCTATCCGGGGTTGTGCCGCAATGCCGGACACGGCACCGAAGATGCCGCCATTCGCATTCGCGTCCCCGAACTTGATTACCACTTCATTGATCGGGTGCAAGGCGAGTTTCACCAGCATCTGGGCCGGGATGTCGGTGATTTCGTGATTCGCCGGCGCGACGGGCTCTATGCTTATCAACTGGCGGTGGTGCTGGACGATGCCTGGCAAGGCATCACCGACATCGTGCGCGGTGCCGACCTGCTCGATTCCACGCCGCGCCAGCTCTACCTGCAGGAGCTTCTCGGCCTGCGCCAGCCGCGCTACTTGCACATCCCGCTGATCACCCAGCCCGATGGCAACAAACTCGGCAAGTCCTACCGTTCGCCGCCGCTCACCGCAGATCAGGCTACGCCGTTGTTGTTGCGAGCCTTGCGCGCCCTGGGACAAAAACCCGGTGCCGAACTGGCCTACGCCACGCCACGGGAAGTGCTGGATTGGGGCATTGCCCACTGGGATGCCCGGTTGATCCCGCGCACACTGAGCCTGCCCGAGGCGCAGCTACAGTGATCGTGCTTGCAGTGGCGCGCCCATCCGTTACCATCGCCGCACGTTTTCGGGCACGGGCATAAAAAAGAGAGGCCGGGATGTACATCTATCGCTTGGTCCTGCTCCTGGTAGTGGGGATTTATCTGTTTTCCCCGGCCATCATGGATTGGTGGATCGACGCCACCGGCGCCTGGTATCGCCCTTATCTGCTCTGGCTGATCCTGATCGTCGTGACCTTCATCCTGCAGAGCCAAAAAGATGCCGATGAGCTTTAGCCTGACCCAGATGATCCTGATCAGCGCCGCGTACCTGGCGGTGCTGTTCGGCGTAGCCTGGGTCAGCGAACGGGGCATGATCCCGCGGGCGATCATTCGCCACCCGCTGACGTACACCTTGTCCCTGGGGGTCTACGCCAGTGCCTGGGCATTTTATGGCACCGTGGGCCTGGCCTATCAGTATGGCTACGGCTTCCTGTCCAGCTACCTGGGTGTTTCCGGCGCGTTTCTGCTGGCGCCGGTGCTGCTGTATCCAATCCTGAAGATCACCCGAACCTATCAGCTGTCATCCCTGGCCGATCTGTTCGCGTTCCGCTTTCGCAGCACCTGGGCCGGCGCGCTGACCACGATTTTCATGCTGGTCGGGGTATTGCCCCTGCTGGCGCTGCAGATCCAGGCAGTCGCCGACTCCATCGGCATCCTCACCCGCGAGCCGGTACAGCATCGCGTGGCGCTGAGTTTCTGCGCACTGATCACGCTGTTCACGATTTTCTTCGGCTCCCGGCACATCGCCACCCGGGAAAAACATGAAGGCCTGGTGTTCGCGATCGCCTTCGAGTCGGTGATCAAGCTGATCGCCCTCGGCGGCGTCGGCCTCTATGCGCTGTATGGCGTATTCGACGGCCCGCAACAACTGGAGTTGTGGCTGCTGCAAAACCAGACCGCCCTGGCCGCGCTGCACACGCCACTGCAGGAAGGCCCTTGGCGCACGCTGTTGCTGGTGTTCTTCGCTTCGGCGATCGTCATGCCGCACATGTACCACATGACCTTCACCGAAAACCTCAATCCGCGCTCGCTGGTCAGCGCGAGCTGGGGCTTGCCGCTGTTCCTGCTGCTGATGAGCCTGGCAGTGCCGCTGATTCTCTGGGCCGGCCTGAAACTCGGCGCCACCACCAACCCGGAATATTTCACCCTGGGCATCGGCATCGCGGCCAACAGCAAGGCCCTGGCACTGCTGGCCTATGTCGGCGGCCTGTCTGCGGCCAGCGGCCTGATCATCGTCACCACCCTGGCCCTGTCGGGCATGGCCTTGAACCACCTGGTGCTGCCGCTGTACCAGCCACCGGCTGAAGGCAACATCTACCGTTGGTTGAAGTGGACCCGTCGCGCCCTGATCGTCGCCATCATCATGGCCGGCTACGGTTTCTACCTGCTGCTGGGTGCGGAGCAGGACCTGGCCAACCTCGGCATCGTCGCCTTCGTGGCCACGCTGCAGTTCCTGCCGGGCGTGCTGTCGGTCCTGTATTGGCCGACCGCCAACCGTCGCGGCTTCATCGCCGGGCTGCTGGCGGGGATCCTGGTGTGGCTGGTGACCATGTTGCTACCGCTGGTCGGCAACCTGCAGGGCTTCTACATACCGTTGTTGAACATGATCTACGTGCTCGACGACACCAGTTGGCACATGGCTGCGATCGCCTCCCTGGCCGCCAACGTACTGATGTTCACCCTGATTTCGCTGTTCACCAATGCCAGCACTGAAGAGGCCAGCGCCGCCGAAGCCTGTGCCGTGGACAACGTGCGCCGCCCGCAACGCCGGGAGCTGCACGCCGCCTCGCCCCAGGAATTCGCCACCCAGCTGGCCAAACCACTGGGAGCCAAGGCGGCGCAGAAGGAAGTCGAGCAGGCCCTGCGCGATCTCTACCTGCCCTTCGACGAGCGTCGACCGTACGCCTTGCGCCGCTTGCGCGACCGGATCGAAGCCAACCTGTCGGGCTTGATGGGACCCAGCGTGGCCCAGGACATGGTCGAGACGTTCCTGCCCTACAAGGCCGGCGGCGAAAATTATGTCACCGAGGACATCCACTTCATCGAAAGCCGCCTCGAGGATTACCATTCGCGCCTGACCGGCCTGGCCGCCGAACTCGATGCCCTGCGCCGCTATCACCGCCAGACCCTGCAGGAATTGCCGATGGGCGTCTGCTCGCTGGCCAAGGACCAGGAAATCCTCATGTGGAACAAAGCCATGGAGGAGTTGACCGGGATCGCCGCGCAGCGCGTGGTCGGTTCGCGCCTGAGCACCATTGCCGATCCATGGAAAGAACTGCTGCAAGGCTTCATCAATGTCCCGGATGAGCACTTGCACAAACAGCACCTGGCCCTTGACGGCCAGACTCGCTGGTTGAACCTGCACAAAGCGGCGATCGACGAACCCCTCGCTCCGGGCAACAGTGGCCTGGTGCTGCTGGTGGAAGACCTGACCGAAACCCAGATGCTCGAAGACAAACTGGTGCACTCCGAGCGCCTGGCCAGCATCGGTCGCCTGGCCGCGGGCGTGGCCCACGAAATCGGCAACCCGATCACCGGCATCGCCTGCCTGGCGCAGAACCTGCGCGAAGAGCGCGAGGAAGACGGCGAACTCAAGGAAATCAGCGGGCAGATCCTCGAACAGACCAAGCGCGTCTCGCGCATCGTCCAGTCGCTGATGAGCTTTGCCCATGCCGGCAGCCACCAGCACAGCGACGAGCCCGTCTGTCTGGCGGAAGTGGCCCAGGACGCCATTGGCCTGCTGGCCCTGAACCGGCGCAATTTCGAAGTGCAGTTCTATAACCTGTGCGATCCCGATCACTGGGTCGAAGGCGATCCGCAGCGGCTCGCCCAGGTATTGATCAACCTGCTCTCAAACGCCCGCGACGCCTCGCCTCCCGGCAGCGCGGTGCGGGTCAAGAGCGAAGCCGGCGAACACACGGTCGACTTGATCGTGGAGGACGAAGGCAGCGGCATTCCATCGAGCATCATGGATCGATTGTTCGAACCCTTCTTCACCACCAAGGACCCGGGTGAAGGTACCGGCCTGGGCCTTGCACTGGTCTATTCCATCGTTGAAGAGCATTATGGACAAATCACCATCGACAGCCCGGCTGATGTTCAGAGCCAACGCGGCACCCGTATCCGGGTGACCTTACCGCGTCATGTCGAAGCGACGTCCGCTGTGAACTGAGACCGTCGAGAGTATCGAATCAATGCCGCACATTTTGATCGTCGAAGACGAAACCATTATCCGCTCCGCCTTGCGCCGCCTGCTGGAACGTAACCAGTACCAGGTCAGCGAAGCCGGTTCAGTGCAGGAAGCACAAGAACGCTTCACCATTAACACGTTCGACCTGATCGTCAGTGACCTGCGCCTGCCGGGCGCGCCGGGTACCGAGTTGATCAAGCTTGGCCAGGGCACTCCGGTGCTGATCATGACCAGCTATGCCAGCCTGCGCTCGGCGGTGGATTCGATGAAAATGGGCGCGGTGGATTACATCGCCAAGCCTTTCGACCACGACGAAATGCTCCAGGCCGTCGCGCGCATCCTGCGTGACCGGCAAACGGCGCAAGCCAGCGGCGAACCGGTCGTTGGCAAAGTCGCCAACGCTGCCGCCAAAGCCGGTAGCGACAACAGTAACGGTGAAATCGGCATCATCGGCTCGTGCCCACCGATGCAGGACCTGTATGGCAAGATCCGCAAAGTCGCGCCGACGGACTCCAATGTGCTGATCCAGGGCGAGTCCGGCACTGGTAAAGAACTGGTGGCGCGCGCCCTGCACAACCTTTCCAGGCGGGCCAAGGCGCCGATGATTTCGGTGAACTGCGCAGCCATTCCGGAAAGCCTGATCGAGTCCGAACTGTTCGGCCACGAGAAAGGCGCATTCACTGGCGCCAGCGCTGGACGTGCCGGCCTTGTGGAAGCGGCGGACGGAGGCACCTTGTTCCTCGATGAAATCGGTGAGCTGCCACTGGAAGCCCAGGCGCGCCTGCTGCGCGTGCTGCAGGAAGGTGAAATTCGCCGAGTGGGTTCGGTCCAGTCGCAGAAAGTCGATGTGCGCCTGATTGCTGCAACCCACCGCGATCTCAAGAGCCTGGCGAAGATCGGCCAGTTCCGTGAAGACCTGTATTACCGGCTTCACGTGATTGCCCTGAAACTGCCAGCCCTGCGCGAGCGTGGCGCGGACGTCAATGAAATCGCCAATGCGTTCCTGGCGCGCCAAAGCGCACGAATCAACCGGACAGACCTGAAGTTCGCCCCGGACGCCGAGCAAGCCATTCGTCATTACTCGTGGCCAGGCAACGTTCGCGAGCTGGAAAACGCGGTCGAGCGCGCCGTCATCCTGTGCGAGAGCCCGGAAATTTCCGCCGAGCTGCTGGGCATCGACATCGAACTGGGCGACCTGGAAGACGACGAGTTCATCGGCCTGCCTCCGCAACAAGGTGGCAGCAACACCGGCAACAATAACCATGAGCCGACCGAAGACCTGTCCCTGGAAGACTACTTCCAGCACTTCGTGCTCGAGCATCAGGATCACATGACCGAAACCGAACTGGCGCGCAAACTGGGGGTCAGTCGCAAGTGCCTGTGGGAACGCCGTCAGCGCCTGGGCATCCCGCGGCGAAAGACTGGGGTACCAAGCGAGAGCTGAACGCCGCCTGTCTCATGTGCGGGTAACACATGATTTTGTGAAAAAACTGTTACCTCAGGTTTTTCACGTAACAGAACCGGGGCTTACGGTAACGAAGCCCCGGTTTTTTTTGGCCCTTGTTGACCCCCTCGACGCACCTAACCCCTTGTTTTACTGGGGTTCGCAAAAGTTGGCACGCACCCTGCTATATGTTTGGTACAAGAACAATAACAAGCAACGAACAACACAATAAAAATAAGACGAATCGACTCACGCACAATAAAAACAAGACGGCGAGAGGCGCAGCTAACTGATTCTTTTGGAGAGGCGTTGTATTTGGGGCTTGCCCCACGACCAGGCCGAGAACAACAAAAAACTGTCTTAAGACAGAGCCTGAACTGGTTGGATCGCAAGATCACTGCAGCACAGCGACCAAAGCAATCCGTTTGCTCTTGGCTCCCGATTGGGAGGGTCATGAAGGAAAGCTTCATGACAAGGGCACTCAACAAAAACAAGAAGCCCGAAACCAATAACAAAAATAGAGCATGCAACTACTTCTTGGGGAGCTTCGGCTCCCCTTGTGGTTTCTGCGATTTGGAAACCTGCCTACACCTCAAATCTGCTGTGTCCTACACCATCCCCCGACTAAATGCTAGAATCCCCGCCCATCATGCGGTCATTCTTCGTTTTGGCCGAACATTCCTTCAAACAGTGCATCCCATGCTGAAGAAGCTGTTCCAGTCATTCCGTACTCCCCTGCGTCGTACGCAACACATTCGCAGCACGCCTGAAGTGCTCAACAGCGGTCAACATTCGCTGCAAAAGGCGCAATTCAGCCGTTACGCGGTGAACATCGTCGAACGCCTACAGGGCGCCGGGTACCAGGCCTATCTGGTCGGCGGCTGTGTGCGAGACATGCTGCTCGGCATCACGCCGAAAGACTTTGACGTCGCCACCAGCGCCACACCCGAACAGGTACGGGCAGAATTCCGTAATGCACGGATCATCGGCCGCCGGTTCAAACTGGTGCACATCCACTTTGGCCGCGAAATCATCGAAGTCGCGACCTTCCGCGCCAATCACCCGCAAAACGACGAAGAGGAAGACACCAATCAATCCTCGCGCAACGAAAGCGGGCGCATCTTGCGCGATAACGTCTACGGGACCCTGGAAGAAGACGCCCAACGTCGCGACTTCACTATCAACGCCCTGTATTACGACCCGGTCAGCGAACGCATTCTCGATTACGCCAACGGCGTGCACGACATTCGCAACCAACTGATCCGCTTGATTGGCGACCCCAAGCAGCGCTACCAGGAAGATCCGGTGCGGATGCTGCGGGCCGTGCGTTTTGCCGCCAAGCTGAATTTCGGCATCGAAAAACACAGCGCCACGCCTATCCGCGAGCTGGCCCCCATGCTGCGCGAGATCCCGTCAGCCCGCTTGTTCGAAGAAGTGCTCAAGCTGTTCCTGTCCGGTCACGCCGCTGACACTTTTGAAATGCTGGTCGACCTGCAATTGTTCGATCCACTGTTCCCGGCGAGCGCCGAGGCACTGGAATACAACCCGACCTATACCCATACCCTGATCAGCGAAGCCCTGATCAACACCGACCTGCGTATCAAGCAGAACAAACCGGTGACCCCGGCGTTCCTGTTTGCCGCCCTGCTCTGGCCTGCCCTGCCGGCGCGCGTATTGCGCCTGCAGGACCGTGGCATGCCGCCAATTCCGGCGATGCAGGAAGCGGCTCACGAACTGATTGCCGAGCAGTGCCAGCGCATCGCGATCCCGAAACGCTTCACCATGCCGATCCGCGAGATCTGGGACATGCAGGAGCGCCTGCCACGGCGCAGCGGCAAACGTGCCGACCTGCTGCTGGACAATCCGCGATTCCGCGCCGGCTACGACTTCCTGCTACTACGCGAAAGCGCGGGCGAGCAGACCGATGGCCTGGGCGAATGGTGGACGGACTACCAGGACGCCAACGACAGTGAGCGGCGCGACATGATTCGCGACCTCAGTGGCAAGGACGACGGCACCGGCGGCCCACGCAAACGTCGTCGCAGCGGCGGCGCCAAGCGCAAGCGTTCAGCAGACGCTTCGAGCACCACGGGCGAGTAATCCATGGAACGCATCTACATCGGCATGGGCAGCAACCTCGCTGACCCCGCCGAACAGCTGCGCAGCGCCACCCTGGCGCTGGCACAGTTGCCGCAATCGGAACTGGTCGGGGTTTCAGCCTTCTATCAAAGCGATTCGTTGCTCCCTGGCCAACCGCGCTACACCAACGCGGTTGCCGCTCTCGACAGCACTCTGGCACCGCTTGAGCTGCTGGACGCCTTGCAATCCATTGAAAACGACCAAGGTCGCGAGCGCCTTGAGCGCTGGGGGCCGCGCACCCTGGATCTCGACATCCTGCTGTTCGGTGACCGCCTGATTGACGAGCCTCGCCTCAAAGTCCCGCATTACCATATGCACGAGCGGGCCTTTGTGCTCTATCCATTGGCAGAATTGGCCCCTGTGGATCTGCGCCTGGCTGATGGCCGCAGCCTGGCAGAATTGCTCAATGCGTGCCCGTTCGTCGGCCTGGAACGCCTGGCTACAAATTGACACAAACCCCCTGTGGGAGCGGGCTTGCTCGCGAATGCGGTGTGTCAGTCGAGATCAATTTTGTATGACACACCGTATTCGCGAGCAAGCCCGCTCCCACATTGATGTGCGTCGAACAAAAGGTCCAAGGCTGCTGAAACGCATCAGTCCCATCGGTAACACCCTCCTCGTAACAATGCGGTAACACACGCAATTGACTTCCCACGTTCTCCTCACGACTATAGGCGTCCCGCTGCCGCCATCACGGCATCAAGGGCGCAATCCAGGCCTTAAAAGCACGACAGAAGACCGTGCGCCTGTATTTAACGAAGAATCACGCGCGTTACTCGCAGTAGTTTCCACAGCGCCTGAATGAGGAACTTTTCATGCCAGCCATCACCCTGACCACTCTGCAAGGTCTCAAGCACAAAGGTGAAAAAATCACCATGCTGACCTGCTATGACGCAACCTTCGCCCACGCCTGCAACCAGGCCGGTGTCGAAGTGCTGCTGGTGGGCGACTCCCTCGGCATGGTTCTGCAAGGTCATGACAGCACCCTGCCAGTGACCACCGCCGAAATGGCTTACCACGTGGCGGCCGTCAAACGCGGTAACACCGACGCCTTGATCCTTGCCGACTTGCCCTTCATGGCCTACGCCACCACGGAACAGACCATGACCAACAGCGCCCTGCTGATGCAGTCCGGCGCTCACATGATCAAGGTCGAAGGCGCATTGTGGTTGGCGGACTCGATCCGCCTGCTGGCGGAACGAGGCGTTCCGGTCTGTGCCCACATGGGCCTGACCCCGCAATCGGTGAACATCCTCGGTGGCTACAAGGTCCAGGGTCGCAATGAAAACCAGGCGCGGCAGATGCGTGCCGATGCCATTGCCCTGGAGCAGGCCGGCGCGGCGATGTTGCTGCTCGAATGCGTGCCCAGCGAACTGGCCGCAGAAATCACCCAGGCCGTGAACATACCGGTCATCGGGATTGGCGCCGGCCACCACACCGACGGCCAGGTACTCGTGCTGCATGACATGCTGGGCCTGTCCATTACCGGTCGCGTCCCCAAGTTCGTGAAAAACTTCATGACCGGCCAAACCAGTATTCAGGCCGCCTTGAGCGCCTATGTCAGCGAAGTCAAGGCGTCGACTTTCCCTGGCACCGAACATGGATTCTCTGCATGAACACCGTCAAAACCGTCCGCGAACTACGGGCCGCCGTGGCCCGTGCCCGCGGTGAAGGCAAGCGCATCGGCTTCGTGCCAACCATGGGCAACCTGCACAGCGGTCATGTCGCACTGATCACCAAGGCCACCCAACGGGTGGATTTCGTGGTTGCGAGCATTTTCGTCAACCCGTTGCAGTTCGGTGCCGGCGAAGACCTCGACAAATACCCGCGCACCCTCGCCGCCGATCAGGAAAAACTCCTTGAAGCGGGCTGCGACCTGCTGTTCGCGCCAACCGTTGAAGAGATGTACCCCGACGGCATGGCCGGACAGACCCGCGTCAGCGTCCCGCAACTTTCCGAAGGCCTGTGCGGCGCCAGCCGTCCAGGGCATTTCGAAGGTGTGGCAACGGTGGTCAGCAAGCTGTTCAACATGGTCCAGCCGGACCTGGCGATCTTCGGCCAGAAAGACTTCCAGCAACTGGCGGTCATTCGCGCGCTGGTGCATGACCTGAACATGCCGATCCAGATCATCGGCGAGCCGACGGTACGGGCGGCCGATGGCCTGGCACTGTCATCGCGCAATGGCTTCCTCACCGAAGACCAGCGCGCCGTGGCACCGGTGGTGTATCGCACGCTGAGCGAGATCGCCGAAGCGATCAGGCAGGGTGAGCGTGATTACCCGGCCCTGATCCGCACCAAGCTGCAACAACTCGAAGCGGCGGGCCTGCGCCCCGACTACCTGGAAATTCGTCATGGTATGAGCCTGCGCCCGGCAACCCCGGAAGATCGCGACCTGGTCATCCTGGTGGCGGCGTTCCTGGGGACGACGCGCTTGATTGACAATTTGCACCTGAACCTCGACACCCCCGCCTGAATTCCCCCCCACAACGCCCCCACGACTGCGCCGGTATAAAAAAGTACCGGTCGCAGGTCCGACAAAGCCAAGACAGATCGTCTCTCTGGGTTTACTGTTACCGGCCTGCGCTATTTAATCGTGTGCACGCAGGCTAACCGGATACCACTCAGACGGTGGTCAGGACATTCCGGTATTTTCAGTGTCTTAAAGGCAGTTCAAGTAAAAGGAAACCCGCAGCGATGGCGTACTACCGCACCCCCCACGACGTGACCGCCCTGCCCGCCTGGCAAGCGTTGAAAGACCACCGCCAGGCCATGCAGGATTTCAACATGCGCGAGGCGTTCAACGCCGACCCGCAGCGTTTTACCCAATTCACTCTCAGTAGCTGCGGCCTGTTTCTCGACTATTCGAAAAACCTGATCAACGCCCAGACCCGTGACCTGCTGGTAGGCCTGGCCGACGAAGTCGACCTCAAGGGCGCGATCAAGGCGCTGTTCGATGGCGAAATCGTCAATGCCTCCGAAGGACGCCCCGCCCTGCACACCGCCCTGCGTCGCCCGGTTGGCGACAAGTTGTCGGTCAACGGCGTCAACGTGATGCCTGAAGTGCACAAGGTGCTGAACCAGATCACTGACCTGGTGGGCCGCATCCACGACGGCCTGTGGCGCGGCTACTCCGAAAAGCCGATCACTGACGTGGTCAACATCGGCATCGGCGGTTCGTTCCTCGGCCCCGAGCTGGTGTCCGAAGCCCTGCTGGCCTATGCCCAGAAAGGCGTGCGCTGCCACTACCTGGCGAACATCGATGGCAGTGAGTTCCACGAACTGGCGCTGAAACTGCGCGCCGAGACCACCTTGTTCATCGTCTCGTCGAAATCCTTCAACACCCTCGAAACCCTGAAAAACGCCCAGGCCGCACGCGCCTGGTACCTGGCCCAAGGTGGTTCGGAAGCCGAGTTGCATCGCCACTTCATTGCGGTATCGAGCAACAACGCTGCCGCCGTGGCGTTCGGCATCCGCGAAGAAAACATCTTCCCGATGTGGGACTGGGTCGGCGGGCGTTACTCGCTGTGGTCGGCCATCGGCCTGCCGATCGCCCTGGCCATTGGCATGTCGAACTTCAAGGAACTGCTGTCCGGTGCCTACACCATGGACCAGCACTTCCTCAACACCCCTTTCGAACAGAACATGCCGGTGCTGCTGGCCCTGCTCGGCGTCTGGTACGGCAATTTCTGGGGTGCGCAAAGCCACGCGATCCTGCCGTACGACCACTACCTGCGGAACATTACCAAGCACCTGCAACAGCTGGACATGGAATCCAATGGCAAGAGCGTGCGCCAGGACGGTACGCCCGTCAGCACCGATACCGGCCCGGTGATCTGGGGCGGTGTAGGCTGCAACGGCCAGCACGCTTACCACCAGTTGCTGCACCAGGGCACCCAACTGATCCCGGCCGACTTCATCGTGCCGATCGTCAGCTTCAACCCGGTGGCCGACCACCACCAGTGGCTGTATGCCAACTGCCTGTCGCAAAGCCAGGCGCTGATGCTCGGCAAGACACTGGCCGAAGCCCAGGCCGAGCTGCGTGACAAAGGCATGAGCGAAGAACAGGTGCAGAGCCTTGCGCCGCACAAGGTGATCCCGGGCAACCGTCCGAGCAATACCCTGGTGGTCGAGCGTATCAGCCCGCGGCGCCTGGGTGCGCTGGTGGCGATGTACGAGCACAAAGTCTTCGTACAAAGCGTGATATGGGGCATCAACGCCTTCGACCAATGGGGTGTGGAGTTGGGCAAGGAGCTGGGCAAAGGCGTCTACAACCGCCTGGTCGGCAGCGAAGAAACCCCGGCTGACGACGCGTCTACCCAGGGCTTGATCAACTACTTCCGCGGGCGTCACCGCGGCTGATCTGACACCGTTCCTGCGGGGAACTAACCTTGTAGGAGCTGCCGCAGGCTGCGATCTTTTGATCTTCTAAAAGCAAAGTCAAAAGATCGCAGCCTTCGGCAGCTCCTACGAGGGTCGCGCAGCTCCCCTCTTGTCGCCAAACAAGAAGAAGGAACCGTCATGTTCGATATCAGCACGTTCCCCAAAGCCGATGCCGTGCGCCGGGCTGCACAATTGAGTCAGGACGACTATCACCGCCTGTACCGCGAATCCATCGAGCACCCCAGCACCTTCTGGGCCGAACAAGCCACCCGCTTCCTCGACTGGAGCGCACCGTGGCAAACCGTCCAGCGCTACGATCTGAAAACCGGTGAAGCCCATTGGTTTGCCGGCGCCAGGCTGAACGTCAGCTACAACTGCATCGACCGTCACCTGGCAACACGCGGCGATCAGACCGCGATCATCTGGGAAGGCGACGACCCCGCCGAATCCACGCAAATCACCTACAAGAAGCTTCACCATTACGTCTGCCGCCTGGCCAACGTGCTCAAGAGCCGTGGCGTGAAGAAAGGCGATCGTGTATGCATCTACATGCCGATGATCCCTGAAGCCGCCTACGCCATGCTCGCCTGCTCACGCATCGGTGCAGTGCATTCGGTGGTGTTCGGTGGCTTCTCGCCGGATTCGTTGCGCGACCGGATCCTCGACGCCGACTGTCGCACAGTGATTACCGCCGATGAAGGCGTGCGCGGAGGCAAGTTCGTGCCGCTCAAGCACAATGTCGACAAGGCGCTGCAAAGCTGCCCGGATGTCAGCACCGTGGTCGTGGTGGAACGGACCCAGAACCCGGTGAACTGGGTCGAGGGCCGGGATCTCTGGTATCACCAGGCACTGCGTGACGTCGGCGACGACTGCCCGCCCGAGCCGATGGACGCCGAAGACCCGCTGTTCATCCTCTACACCTCCGGCAGCACCGGTAAACCCAAAGGCGTGCTGCACACGACGGGGGGCTACCTGCTGCAAGCGGCAATGACCTTCAAATATGTCCTGGACTACCGCGATGGCGAAGTTTTCTGGTGCACCGCCGATGTCGGCTGGGTCACTGGCCACAGCTACATCGTCTACGGGCCCCTGGCCAATGGCGCCACCACCCTGATCTTCGAAGGCGTGCCGAGCTACCCGAGCACCTCGAGGTTCTGGCAGGTGATCGACAAGCACAAAGTGAATATCTTCTACACCGCCCCCACCGCATTGCGCGCTCTAATGCGCGAGGGCGCAGAACCGTTGCAGGAAACGTCCCGCTCCAGCCTCAGATTGCTCGGCACCGTCGGTGAGCCGATCAATCCGGAAGCGTGGGAGTGGTACTTCAATGTCGTCGGCGAACAACGCTGCCCAATTGTCGATACCTGGTGGCAGACCGAAACCGGCGGCATCATGCTCAGCCCGCTGGTCAGTGCGCAACGGATCAAACCAGGCTGCGCGACACAACCGATGTTCGGCGTGCAGCCGGTGTTACTGGACGAACATGGCAAGGAAATCAAAGGCGCCGGGAGCGGCGTGCTCGCCCTGAAATCAAGCTGGCCAGCGCAGATCCGCAGCGTCTATGGCGATCCGCAACGGATGGTCGACACTTACTTCAAGCCCTACCCCGGCTACTATTTCACCGGCGATGGCGCCCGCCGCGACGAAGACGGTGACTACTGGATCACCGGGCGCATCGACGACGTCATCAATGTCTCCGGGCACCGCATCGGCACTGCCGAAGTGGAGAGCGCCCTGGTGCTGCACGACAGCATCGCCGAAGCCGCCGTGGTCGGTTACCCCCATGACGTCAAGGGCCAGGGCATCTACGCCTTCGTCACTCCCATGAACGGCGTCGAGCCCAACGAAGAACTGAAGAAAACCTTGCTGGCCCACGTCAGCAAGGAGATTGGCAGCTTCGCCAAGCCCGACCTGATCCAATGGGCGCCGGCCTTGCCGAAAACCCGTTCGGGCAAGATCATGCGGCGCATTCTGCGTAAGATTGCCTGTAACGAACTGGACAGCCTGGGAGATACCTCGACCCTGGCCGACCCGAGCGTGGTCCAGGGCTTGATCGACAAGCGCCTGAACCAATAACGTACTGCCGCCGCCTACGGAAAATCACCGGGACACCATGGAATTCATTCGCAGCCGTATCGAAACCCAGATCATGAGCCTGACCGGCCTGTCCCTGGGCAAGCTCGACCTGGAAAACCCCAAGGGCGATCCTGGGCTGTTCGGACCGGATTCAGTGAGCTGGCAAGTCCACGGCGACTTCAGTAGCATGTTGATCGGCGGTATCAGCGCCCTGATGCTGCAAGCGCTGCACCCGCTGGCCTTGGCCGGTGTGTGGGACCATTCGAATTTCCGCGAGGATATGCTCGGTCGCTTGCGCCGCACCGGGCAATTCATCTCCGGCACCACCTTCGGCTCACGACAGGACGCCGACTGGCTGATCGAAAAGGTGCGCACCATCCACCTGCAAATCACCGGCACCGCGCCCGATGGCCGGCTCTATGCCGCCAGCGATCCCGACCTGCTGACCTGGGTGCACGTCGCCGAGGTCAGCAACTTCCTAGCAGCGCACCTGCGTTATCGAAATCCGCAGCTGTCCCTGGCCGATCAGGATCGTTATTACGCAGAGATCGCGTTAGTCGCCGAGCGCCTGGGCGCCCGTGACGTGCCGCGCTCCCGGCAGGAAATTGCCGCTTATCTTGAGCGCGTTCGCCCGCAACTGTTGTGCGACGAGCGCAGTCGTGAAGTACTTCGCCTGTTGTTGAACGCTCCCTCCCCCAGCCGTTTAGCCCGGCCTTTCGGCGGGTTGATGATGCAGGCCGGGATCGACCTGCTGCCGGATTGGGCCAGTGACATGCTCGGTGTGAGCCAGGGGCCGCTGCAACGCAAACTGATCCGCGCCAGTGTCAATCGCAGTGCGCCGATGCTGCGCTGGGCGGTGCGTAATGGCTCGGTGCATCGTGCGAAACGGCGTATGGGCCTGTCGTAGGAGCGAGCATGCTCGCGATGGACTTGAATACTGCGCGGAGTGTCAGGCACCCAGCGTCATCGTTGACGATCATCGTCGGAACGCCGCCCGGAGCATGCTCGCTCCTACAAGTGTTACTGCGCTCAAGCTGTTAAACTCCCGCGCCCAATTCCTCCTGTAGGCGCCCAGCATGTCTTCCTTGAATCAGGCGCTGCGCGCCGCCCTTGAACATCGCCAGGACCTGCTGGCCGAGTTGCACAGCCAGGGCACCGACTGCTATCGCCTGTTCCATGGCAGCCAGGAAGGCGCCGGGGGGCTGACGATCGACCGCTATGGCCCACAACTGATGGTGCAAAGCTTCCATCAGTCGCTGGACCGCGAGGCGTTGCTGCACTTGCATGAAATCGTCAATCAATACCTGGGGCTGGAAACCCTGCTGGTCTATAACGACCGCTCCCGCGGCAACTCGCGCATCGACCGTGAAGACACCGTCTACCGCGCCGAAGAAGCCGCACTGCAAGACCTGGTTGGCCACGAGTGGGGCTTGAATTACCGGGTACGCGGGCGCCATGCCGGGCAAGACCCGCTGTTGTTCCTCGACCTGCGCAACACCCGTGGCTGGGTCAAGGAGCACAGCAAGAACAAGCGCGTGCTGAACCTGTTCGCCTACACCTGCGGGGTCGGCCTCAGCGCCGCAGCCGGTGGTGCCAGCCAGGTGTGCAACCTGGATTTCGCCGAAGGCAACCTGGCGGTCGGGCGCGAGAATGGCTTGCTCAACCCGCAACTGCCAACCATGGAGTTCATCCAGTCCGACTACTTCCCGGCCATTCGCCAGTTGGCCGGCCTGCCTGTCAGCCAGCGTCGTGGGCAGAAATTGCCGAGCTATCAACGCCTGGAACAGCGCCAGTACGACCTGGTGCTGCTCGATCCCCCTGCCTGGGCCAAGAGTGCCTTTGGCACCGTCGACCTGCTTCGCGACTACCAGAGCCTGCTCAAGCCGGCATTGCTGACCACCGCTGACAATGGCGTGCTGATCTGCTGCAACAACCTGGCAAAAGTCAGCATGGACGACTGGCGCGAGCAGGTCTTGCGTTGCGCCGAGAAGGCCGGCCGTCCGGTACGGGAGTGGACCGTCATGAAACCGGGCGCCGACTTCCCGTCGATGGATCAGCAGCCGCCCCTGAAAACCCTGATTCTGCAGCTCTGAAAGTCGCCGTTGTTTTCAGATACATCCCGCCCGATGTAAGGACTTCGGAACCGAAATCGCGTGCCATACTCCAAGGCACTCCGATCCAGACAGATGAAGCCATACATGTACAAAGGATTGATTCGCGCCATCGGCGCCTTGTTGACTGCTCTGGCCCTCTACAGTCTGCTGGGCTTTCTCATTTTGCCCGGCATCGCGTTGCGCGTTGCCAACCAGCAACTGGCCAACTACGCCACGACGCCCGCCACGATCCAACGGATCGAACTCAACCCATTCAGCCTTGAAGTAACCCTTTGGGGCCTGAACATTGGCGAGCCCGGCAAAGAGCAGGTCGGCTTCGAGCGCCTGTACGCCAACCTGCAACTCGACAGCCTCTGGACCAAAGCGCTGCACCTGTCGGATATCGAGCTGGAAAAATCCAAGACCGAGGTGCTCTTCGGCAAGGACGGAAAGCTCAACCTGATCGGGTTGTTCAAATTGCCGACCAGCGAACCGACACCCGTCGACCCTGACGCCAAGCCATTCCCGCTGCGCATCGACCGAATCAAACTGGTGGACGGATCGCTGCACTTCAAGGATGCACGCCCCAGCGAAGCCATCGAATTCCTCTACGACAAGCTCGATTTCGAACTCAAGAACCTCAGCACCCTGCCGGAAGACAGTGCCGACATGACACTGGTGGCAATTGGTCCCAACGGCGGCCAGATCGACTGGACCGGCAACTTCAGCCTGATCCCTCTCGCCTCCGAAGGTAAGCTGAAAATCACCGACGGCAAGATGAAAGCTTTTTGGCCCTATGTGCGCGACGCCGTGCCGCTGGACCTCGAAAGTGGCGTACTCAGCCTCAGTACCGATTACAAACTCAACCTGTCCAAGCAAACCGAACTGCTGCTGAACAATGTCGCGGTCAGTATCGCCCCCTTCGCGATCAAGGCCCCGGATGGACGGCCGCTGGCGAGACTCGAACGCCTGGACATCAGCGAAACCACTGTCGACCTGGCAAAGCAACAAGTGGTGGTCGGCAAGATCCGCAGCCACAAGCTGGAAACCTGGGCAGCCCTGGAAGCCGACGGGCAACTCGACTGGCAGAAACTGTTCGCCAGCCAACCGTCCAAACCAGCGGCCAAGGCCAACGCCGAACCGCCGAGCACCCCGGCGGCGGCCGATTCGCCGAAACCCGAACCCGCGACGCCAGGCAAACCGTGGCAAGTGCTTCTCAATGATGTGCAATTGCGCGATTACAAAGTGCATCTGGCGGACCGCAAAGCACAACCTGCGGTGGAACTGGAACTTAGCCCGCTGAATCTCGACTTGCAGAAGTTCGACAGTCTCAATGGCTCGCCCTTCCTCCTCAAGCTCGACACCGGCGTAGGCAAACAGGGCAAGCTCACGGCCGATGGCGAGGTCAACCTGGCCCCGGTCAGCGCCCGACTCAACGTACAGACCAAGGACATCGACCTGCGCGTCGCCCAGTCCTACATCAGCCCGTTCATTCGCCTGGAACTGCGCAGTGGCATGCTCGGCAGCGACCTGGCGGTCAACCTGAAAAGCACCGATCCGCTGGCGCTCAGCGTCACCGGCCGCGCCCAGGTCGATCAATTGCATACCCTCGACACCCTGAAAACCCGCGACTTTCTCAAGTGGCAACAATTGGTGGTAGAAGGCCTGAACTACCAACACGGCGACAGCCTGTCGATCGACAAGATCAATCTGCTGCAACCCTATGCGCGCTTCATGATCAACGATGACCGGACCACCAACATCGATGACCTGCTGATCCCGCAACCGGCCGACGCCGGCGCCAAGCCCGCCGCCGCCAAACCCACCGCCAGCAAGGACAAGCCCCTGGGCATCCACATCGGCGGCATTGCCATCAACGACGGTTCTGCGAACTTCGCCGACTTCAGCCTGACTCCGAACTTCGCCACCGCCATTCAGCAGCTCAACGGTTCGATCGGCACCATCGACAGCCGTCAGGCGAAACCGGCCAGCGTCGACATCAAAGGCAAGGTTGACCGCTATGCACCGGTGACCATCAAGGGCGCGGTCAATCCGTTCGACCCGATGGCCAGCCTCGACATCGCCACCAGCTTTAAACGCGTGGAACTGACTACATTAACCCCCTACTCCGGCAAGTTCGCCGGTTATCGCATCCGCAAGGGCCGACTCAACCTCGATTTGCATTACGTGATCGTCAAGGGCCAGCTCAAGGCTGAGAACAAAGTGGTGGTCGAACAGTTGCAACTGGGCGAAAAGGTCGACAGCCCGGACGCCGTGAGCCTGCCATTGAAACTGGCCATCGCCTTGCTCAAGGATGTCGATGGCAAGATTTCCATTGAACTGCCGGTCAGCGGTGACCTGAACAATCCACAGTTCAGCGTGATGCCGATTGTCTGGCAGACCCTGCGCAACCTGATTGTCAAGGCCGCTGCCGCGCCGTTCAAACTCATTGGCGGCCTGGTGGCCGGTGGTGGTTCGCAAGACCTGGGTACCGTGGCATTCGCACCGGGTTCCAGTGAACTGAACAAGGACGCCGAAGCGGCGCTGGTCAAACTGTCCCAGGCCCTGAAGGAACGTCCGGCCCTGCGCCTGGAAATCGAAGGCACTGCCGCCAAGAGCAGCGACGGCCCGCTGCTCGCCGAGCAACGCCTGGAACGGGAATATCAGTACAACTACTACAAAATGCTCCAGCGCCGTGGCGACAAGGTTCCGGCCAAGGCAAATTTGCTGGAGGTACCCGATAGCGAGAAAGGTCCGCTGCTGGAAGGGATCTATCGCACGCGCCTGAAGGTCCAGCCACCTGCTGAATGGAAAGACCTGGGCAAAGAAGAACGCACCGCGAAAATGCGCGAGCAGGTTATCCAGTTCTGGAGTTCCAGCGAAGTGCTGTTGCGTGAGCTGGGCCAGGAACGCGCCAGCAGCATCAAGGACTATCTGGTCGATAAAGGCCAGCTCGCCGATGACCGTGTGTACTTCATCGATGCCCAGTTGGGCGAAGCGGAAAAAGACGGCAAGGTCGTTACGCCCCTGCATCTGGACGCCGAATAACGGCAACAGCAAAAGATCGCAGCCTTCGGCAGCTCCTACTGGTCTACACAAACCCATGTAGGAGCTGCCGAAGGCTGCGATCTCTGCTTTGAATAGAACAGGCCCCGACACGAATGCCAGGGCCTGTAATGGCCACATCCTTATGGCCGGTCGCATGAACTACAAGGTTGCGGCAGACGTATGACTCAGCCCGTCTGCCGCGCCTTCTCCCAGTCCAGGCGAGAAGTCTTAGCCTTAATCGGCTTTCAGGCCGTCAGCAGAGACCGCTTTGACGCCTTTGATTTTCTTGGTGATGGACACGGCGGTGGCTTTCTGGGCATCCGTTACCGCAACGGTGGACGACAGGGACACAACACCTTTGTTGGTTTCTACTTTGATATCGGTACCTGGGATGCCTTTTTCGGTGACCAGGTCTGCTTTGACTTTGGTAGTGATCCAGGTATCGGAAACATCCTCTTTCGCTTCGGTGACTTCACCGGCGGCCAGCATCATGGGTGCTTGTGTGGCCTGAGCCTGGGCAAATGCAGCGTTGGCCATGGTCAGGGTCAACGCGGTAGCAGCAGCGGCAGCAATAGCGAACTTCTTCATACGAGTAACTCCTGTTTTTCTGGAAAGTCTGCTGGTTAGCGTGTCAGCAGGGTTACCAGAGATATTGCGAACGCTGTGCCAACTTTGAAACAGACAACAATTACTTATAAATCAACGACTTATAAAAACAGTTATTTTTCACAATCATGCAAAATGCATGAGTTGGAAATTATCTACATGCAAGTTGCGGGTTTTGAAGAAGGCCTAAGGCCATGAATTTTTGGAAGTTTTCTCAATTACTCGAAATCGCTGAACGGCGAGCAAAAAAAATACCCCGCACTGAGCGGGGTATCGGGCCCACAAGCCGATGGATCAGGCCTTTGGCTCAACGCCCTTGCAGCCTTTTGGCGCATACTCCTGTTCGACACCGGTGGTGCACGTCCAGCCAGTCAACGAGCGGGTCAAGGTAATGGTTTTATTCAACACCTGCGCCGGAGCATTGAGGATTGTGCAACCAATTGTGCCAGTACCTTCTGCTGCTTTGCCCACTGCGGTCGTGGCGCAGTTGGACGTGGTGGCGGAGCCGCCCACCTGCGTCAGGTCCGGATCTGTTCCTTGGTTCATCAAGTCTTCAAACGCCACCTTCAATGCTGAAATCTCGGCAAGACCTGCCGTGACCTTGGCCCGCGCCTGGTACTTGGAGTAAGCAGGGATCGCAAACGTCGCCAGGATCCCGATGATCGCCACGACTATCAGCAACTCGATCAGGGTAAAGCCTTTTTGATTATTCAATGACAGCCTCCGTGCATGAGTCGAAATCTCATGATCTGCACCTGCTGCAGCACAGCCCATGCCAAGCCCGACGTACCTTGTTCGCGGGGTGCAATCGTTGCCACGAAGCCCTTCCTACCCCCAGGAACCGCACTATCTGACACTTTTTGTCACCTCAAGACCGCAGGTTTTGTTCCCCCGCTTGACTAGGCTATAAGTCTTCAATTGCTTGCGCCCGGAACCCCGAGGAACGCATCGGCACATTCACGATCTATGAGGCGGTCGATTGCAATCAATGCAACGGCGGTTATAACCGGGTCAGCAAGGACTGAACATGGCAGTCAAGGCAGCAAGAACCAGTGTGTACACCTGGGAAGGCACAGACAGGAAAGGTACGAAGGTGACGGGCGAATTGAGCGCCCAGAACCCGGCAATGATCAGGACGAAATTGCGCAAGCAGGGCATCAACCCCGGCAAAGTGCGCAGGAAAACCACGTCGATTTTCAATCTGGGCAAACGTATCAAGGCCCAGGACATCGCCCTTTTCACCCGGCAAATGGCAACCATGATGAAAGCCGGCGTGCCGTTGTTGCTGTCTTTCGACATCATCGGTGAAGGCTTCGATAACCCGGCCATGCGCAAGCTCGTTGATGAGGTGAAACAGGAAGTGGCGGCGGGCAATAGCTTCGCCACCGCCCTGCGTAAAAAACCGCAATATTTCGATGAGTTGTACTGCAACCTGGTAGACGCCGGGGAGCAGGCTGGCGCGCTGGACACGCTGCTGGAACGGGTGGCGACCTACAAGGAGAAAAGCGAAAGTCTCAAGGCGAAAATCAGGAAAGCCATGACCTACCCGCTGATCGTGGTGTGTGTTGCGATCATCGTGACTGGCATCCTGCTGGTCGAGGTGGTGCCGCAATTCGAATCGGTGTTCAAGGGCTTTGGCGCTCAATTGCCGTCCTTTACCTTGATGGTCATCGACCTGTCGCAATTCATGCAAGCATGGTGGTGGATGCTGCTGGGCGTACTGGTCACGGCTGCTTTCGCTGTACGCCATGCCCTGAAAACCTCGCAAGGTTTTCGTGACCGAATGGACACCTGGCTGCTGAAACTGCCGCTGGTGGGGACCTTGATGTACAAGTCCGCCGTGGCCCGTTTCGCCCGCACGCTGTCGACGACCTTCGCCGCTGGCGTGCCGCTGGTCGAGGCCTTGGAATCGGTGGCCGGCGCCACCGGCAACATCGTGTTCAAACGCGCGGTGTTGCGCATCCGACAGGACGTTGCGACGGGTATGCAGCTGAATTTTTCCATGCGCACTTCCGGTATTTTCCCGAATATGGCCATTCAGATGACCGCCATAGGCGAGGAGTCGGGCGCACTCGACGACATGCTCGACAAGGTGGCAGGTTTCTACGAAGACGAGGTCGACAATATGGTCGACTCCCTCACCACCCTGATGGAACCGTTCATCATGGTGGTGCTGGGTGTTATTGTCGGCGGCCTGGTGGTCGCAATGTACCTGCCCATCTTCCAACTCGGCTCAGCGATCTGACATGCCCTTGAACGATATGCTTACCCACTACCCACTGGCTTTCGTCGTCATCGCCGGGGTGGTCGGCCTGCTGGTCGGCAGCTTCCTCAACGTACTGGTGTGGCGCCTGCCGAAGATGCTTGAGCGCGAGTGGCGCGTGCAGGCCCATGAGATCCTCGGGCTGCCCGGCGAAACGTCGCTGCCGACTTTCAATTTGATGCTGCCGCATTCCCAGTGCCCACATTGCGGCCACCGGATTCGCGCCTGGGAAAACATTCCAGTGTTCAGCTTCATGTTCCTGCGCGGGCGCTGTTCCGCCTGCGCAACGCCGATCAGCAAACGCTATCCATTGACTGAGCTGGCCTGCGCCCTCCTGTCGGCGTTCATTGCCTGGCACTTCGGCTTCGGCTGGCAAGCCGGCATGGCAATGCTCCTGACCTGGGGCTTGCTGGCCATGAGCCTGATCGACGCCGAGCATCAACTATTGCCCGATGTACTGGTGCTACCGCTGATGTGGCTGGGGCTGATCGTCAACAGCCTCGATCTGTTCGTCCCATTGCCTGAAGCGTTATGGGGTGCAATTGCCGGCTACATGGCGCTGTGGACGGTGTTCTGGGTGTTCAAGCTGATCACCGGCAAGGACGGCATGGGGCATGGGGATTTCAAGCTGCTGGCGATGTTTGGCGCCTGGGGCGGTTGGCAGATCCTGCCGCTGACGATCGTCTTGTCATCCCTGGCGGGTGCGATCATCGGCGCGATTTACCTGCGCCTTCGCAAGGCACAAACAGCGACGCCTATCCCTTTTGGCCCCTATCTGGCCATTGCCGGCTGGATTGCCTTGCTCTGGGGTGGTCAAATAACCGCCTTCTATTGGCAGTTTGTCGGTCTGAAATGAATAACCCTGTGGAAAAACCCTGGATTCTCGGCTTGACCGGCGGCATTGGCAGCGGCAAAAGTGCGGCGGCCCAACATTTCATCGACCTGGGCGTGCATGCGGTCGATGCCGATCATGCCGCTCGCTGGGTGGTGGAACCCGGTCGGCCGGCGCTGGCAAAGATTGCCGAACACTTCGGTCCGGGGGTGTTGCAAGCCGATGGGCAACTGGACCGCGCCGCGTTGCGTAAACTGATCTTCGAAGTACCGGAGCAACGCCTCTGGCTGGAAGCCTTGTTGCATCCGCTGATCGCCGAAGAGATTGCCCATCACCTGGCGCTGGCAAAATCACCTTACGCGATCCTGGTTTCGCCACTGCTGATTGAATCCGGCCAGTACGCCATGACCCAACGGGTCCTGGTGATCGATGCCCCCGAACAGCTGCAGATCGAACGCACCCTGCGGCGTGACCAGACCAGCGAACAGCAGGTCCAGGCGATCCTCAAGGCCCAGTCCAGCCGTCAGGATCGCCTAAGCCATGCCGACGACGTAGTGGTCAACGACCGCGACCTCGCCTGGCTGCACAGCGAGGTCGAACGCCTGCATCACTTTTACCTTACTTTGCGTGGAGGCCAGTCATGAGCCAGATTTCAACCGTCGAATGCCCAACCTGTGGTGCCCCTGTCGAATGGAGCCCCGAGAGCAAATTCCGGCCGTTCTGCTCGGACCGGTGCAAGCTGATCGACCTAGGCGCCTGGGCGTCGGAAGAGCACAAGATTCCAGTGGCCCCGGATGCCGAGGACGAAATGTTCAGCGGCGATTTCGACCCGCGCCACTGATCCGGATCATCAGGGGCCTGGCCTGTGCCAGGGAGTGAGCCAGGCCTTGACTTTTAGAGCTTGCGCCCCGAAATCCGGCTTATTAGCGAATGCTATACTTCTCTCGAATTGCATGAATGTGCAACGTTCCCCACGGGTACCGTTACCGACGGCAAAATCTCGGTTATTGGCTGCAGGACAAAGGAGGTTCACCGCCAACACGAGATGGGAGGTGTGGCATGAATCGACACTATTACATCAGTGACAATCTCGACGATCTTGAAGCCGTTGAAAATGAGCTGGAAGCCAGCGGCATCAATTCCGAACAAATTCATGTGCTCAGTGAACAGGTTGCTGATGTTGAACAACATCACCTCCACGAAATCAGCTCGTTAATGGAACAGGACGCCGTTCACTCTGGTGAGATTGGTGCGGTGGTCGGTATCCCACTCGCAGCAGTGGTCCTGGGTGGCGCCTATTGGATGGGCTGGACCGAATCCGCCGCAGGCTGGACACCCTTCGTCTTCCTTGCCGTGGTTGTTTTGGGCTTCTGCATCTGGGAAGGCGGCTTCTTTGGATTCCAGGTGCCGAACTCTCACTTCCGCAATTTCAAGCAGGCGGTGCATGAGGGCAAGCACATCTTCTTCGTGGATGTTGAGCCGAATCAGGAAACGGTACTGGACCAGGTCATCGGACATCATCCCATGCTGGAAATCGCTGGCACGGGAGCGGCAGCACCCCACTGGACAGTAGCCTGGCAGCACAAATGGCATCAGTTCAAGCGAGTGATATCAGGTTAACTGCCGAAGACTGATGGCCGCTTATTGGCCAAAGAAGATGACCCGACTGAGGAAAATATAATCCGCCTCGGTGGCCATCAGTCCGACGAGCACCAGCAGACACAACGGTGGCACCAATATGGCGTAGACCAGTGCCAACCGTTCCCAAGCCATGTGCATGAAGATGGAGACAATCAGGCCTGCCTTCAACAACATGAACGTAATAATCAGGGCCCACCTGAGATAGCCGTGAAAATGGAAATAGTCGACAAGGTACGAGAGTGTGCTGAGGACGAATAACAGTCCCCAGATTTTCAGGTACAAACTGATTGGATGTTGCTGACCTTGAGCATGCGCCATCATCCGTGCTCCTCTACCACAAATAGAAGAAAGCAAAAATAAACACCCACACCAAGTCCACGAAGTGCCAATAAAGCCCGGCTATCTCGACGTTCTGATAGTTGCCGGAGCGCTCATAATCTCCGCGCAATACCTTCATCGCCACAATGCTGAGGTAGATGGCGCCGATGGATACATGCAGTCCGTGGAAACCGGTAATCATGAAAAAGCTGGCACCAAATTGCGCCGCCCCCATGGGGTTTCCCCAAGGGCGCACCCCTTCTGCGATGAGCTTGCTCCATTCAAAGGCCTGCATGCCGACGAAGGTCACCCCCAAGGCAGCGGTCGCCAGCATCAGGGCCGTGGTTTTCACGCGATCACGGCGATAGGCGAAATTGACGGCCATGGCCATGGTGCCGCTGCTACTGATCAGCACAAAAGTCATGATGGCGATCAGGATAAGCGGGATTTCCCTACCGCCGATCGTCAATGCAAACACTTCACTGGGATTGGGCCAGGCGTCGGTGATGGTCATGCGTACCGACATGTAGCCGGTCAAGAAACAGGTGAATATGAACGTGTCGCTCAGCAGGAATATCCACATCATCGCCTTGCCCCAGGGGACCTGTTTGAAGGCGTCTTTATCCGAGGCCCAGTCGCTGGCGATGCCCTGCCATCCCGGTGCAGGCAACGGGCTTGTTGGATCCGACTCGACTGGGGCTTGTGGATGCGCTGCCATGGTTTTTCACCTCAGGCCGCAGAGTCTGGCGATGGTTTCATAGGTTTGCGGCGTGCTGGTCAGTAGCGCGAACAGCACGAACCAAAGACCCAATAGGTAGTGCCAATAGATGGCACAGAGCTCTACGCTGGCGCTGAGTTGCGGCAACGGCACCTGACGCAGGAACTTGCCGACGGTCCTGCCCCAGGCCACCAACCCGCCCAACAGGTGGAGGCCGTGCACGCCAGTCAGCAGGTAGAAGAAACTGTTGGCTGGGTTACTGGCGACAAAGTAGCCCCAGGCGACGAACTGCTGCCAGACCCAGAGTTGCCCCGCCAGAAAGGCAATGGCAAATCCTCCCCCTACTACAAAAGCAATGACCGTTGCGTCCATTCGAGCCCGGCGGGCGGCCATGCGCGACCACTGCAGAGAGATGCAACTCAATACCAGAAAAGCCGAATTCACCCACAATTGCCAAGGATTGGCCAACGGCGCCATGGGCTCTGTCAGGGGTAGCCAGTCGGCCATTTGCGAGCGGGCGATAAAGGCGAGCAGGAAGAGAAAGAACAGCGAGCTCACTACTGCCAGAAACAGGCGCAGGCCGGTTTTTGCAACGTGGCTTCTATCGGCACCCTCGCCGGCCTGAATACCTTCAGGATCGCGATTCCAACTGCCGCCGGGGTCAGCGCCATCGGCATTTCTCAATAGCAGTCTGTTCATGTCTTGACGTCCGCTATCCTGGTGCCCTCGCTGCGTTGCCGCATTTGCTCCAGTTCCTCGGCGGAGACCGTTTGCGGCACGAAATCCTGGTCTATCCCTGGCACGCTGTAGTCATAGGGCCAACGATGCACGACTGGCAGTTTCTCGCCCCAGTTACCGTGTACCGGCGGTGTGTCCGGTGTTTGCCATTCCAGACTGGCCGCGCCCCAGGGGTTACTGCCTGCGGGTTTACCCTTGAATACACTCCAGGCCATGTTGAACACGAACAGCAGTTGGGAAACACCGACGGTCAATGCAACCACCGTAATGAAGGCATTCAACTCGTGCGCCGACTGTGGAATGAACGCGTAGTTGTCATAGGCGTAGTAGCGGCGCGGCATCCCCTGGAAGCCCAGATAGTGCATAGGGAAAAAGATCGCGTAGGTGCCCAGAAAAGTTATCCAGAAATGCAACTTGCCCAAGGTGTCGTTAAACATGCGCCCGGTGACTTTCGGGAACCAATGGTAAATGCCGCCGAACACCACCAACACCGGTGCGACCCCCATGACCATATGGAAGTGGGCGACGACGAAATAGGTGTCCGAGAGCGGAATATCGACGATCACATTACCCAGGAACAATCCGGTCAGGCCGCCGACCAGGAAGGTGACGATAAAGGCCAGGGCGAACAGCATCGGTACGGTGAGATGGATGTCGCCCCGCCACAGGGTCAGTACCCAATTGTAGACTTTCAGTGCCGTCGGCACGGCGATGATCAAGGTGGTGACGGCGAAGAAAAAGCCAAAGTAGGGGTTCATGCCGCTGACATACATATGGTGCGCCCAGACCACAAAGCTGAGTACGCCGATCGCAATGATGGCCCACACCATCATTCGATAACCGAAGATATTTTTACGCGCATGGGTGCTGATCAGGTCGGAGACCAGGCCAAACGCGGGGAGCGCAACGATGTAGACCTCCGGATGGCCGAAGAACCAGAACAGGTGCTGGAACAATATCGGGCTGCCGCCCTGGTGATCGAGTTGCTGCCCCAGCGAGACCATCGCCGGCATGAAGAAACTGGTGCCCAGGAGTTTGTCGAACAGCATCATGACCGCACTGACAAACAACGCCGGGAACGCCAGCAAGGCCATGATCGATGCCATGAAGATGCCCCACACCGAAAGCGGCATGCGAAACAACGTCATACCGTGCGTGCGCGCCTGCAACACCGTGGTGACATAGTTCAATCCACCCATGGTGGCGGCGACAATAAAGATCGCCAATGAGATGAGCATCAGCACGATGCCCCACTCGAACCCAGGTGTGCCCTGGCTGATCGACTGCGGCGGATAAAGCGTCCAGCCCGAACCGGTGGCGCCGCCCGGGACAAAGAAACTGGAAAGCAACACCACTACCGCCAACAGGTAGAACCAGTAACTGAGCATGTTGACGTAGGGGAAGACCATGTCGCGGGCGCCCACCATCAACGGGATCAGATAGTTACCGAAGCCCCCCAGAAACAAGGCCGTCAGCAAGTAAATGACCATGATCATGCCGTGCATGGTCATCGCCTGATAGTAAGTACTGGCATCCATGAACGCCAAACTGCCGGGGAAGCCTATCTGCATGCGCATCAAGCCGGACAACACCACGGCGATAAGCCCCACGAACAGCGCCGTCAAGGAATACTGGACGGCGATGACCTTGTGGTCCTGACTCCAGATGTATTTGGTCAGGAAACTCTTGGGTTCGTGCAGTGCTTCTGTTTCGGCTTGCTCCGCATAAGCCATCACGTCATCCTCCTGTCGAAGTTTCAGTGCATTCCTGGCTGTTTACGGCTACTTCCCTGGTTGCGCCTTGCTCGCATCGGCATTGGCTTTGGATTTGATAAGGGCGATCAGTGCGTTCAACTCCTGATCAGTCGGCGTAAAGGCCGGCATGACGGCGGCATAGCCTTTGACGATCCTGGCGCCGGGATTGAGGATCGAATCCTTTAGATAACCCTCGTCGACCTTGATACTCGATCCGTCGGCAAGCGTCACTGTCGAGTCATACAGGCCCTGCCAGCTGGGGCCGACACCCTTGCTGCCATCGACGCTGTGGCAGGCCAGACAGCCGAGCGACTCGGATAGCCGCTGCCCCTGAGTCGCCAAGTCGTCCCCCCTGTCCAGTTTTTCGCTGGCAGAAGGTTCCTGCTGCGCGCCGCCCAGTGATTTGATCAGGGTGACGACAGCCGTCAGTTCATCGTCATTGAGAGTATAGGCTACCATCACCGGCGGGTAGCCCTGCACCAGGCGGGCCTGCGGCTTGAGAATCGACTCTTTCAGGTAAGCCTCATCGACCAGCGCACTGCTGCCGTCGGCAAACTGTTCAGTGCGACCGTACAGCCCCTTCCAGGTCGGACCAAGACGGGTACTGCCATCCTGGCTATGGCAGGCACTGCAGCCGTATTGTTCGACCAACTGGCGACCTTTTTCCAGCACGCTGTCCTGACCTGGTTTCGCAGTGCTCACCAAGGTCTGCGCAAAGGTCGGTTGGCCGCTCAGCCATTGATCAAAGGCGCCCTGCTCCTCCACGATCATCTGGCCGCGCATGTTGTAATGGCCTACGCCACAAAACTCAGCGCACAGGACCTCATATTTGCCGGTTTTAGTTGGAGTAAACCAGAAGTAAGACACCATCCCTGGCACCATATCCATCTTGCTGCGAATTTGCGGGATATAGAAATCATGCAACACATCTTTAGAACGAAGTAAAACTTTTACCGGCCTATTCAGCGGCAATCGGATTTCATTATTTTTTATAAGTATATCGTCCTGTCCGGCAGGGTCCTTGGGATCAATGCCGAGGGGATTGATGGCATCGACAAACTTGATATCCGACCTACCCAGCTTCCCATCCTGCCCGGGAAAACGATAGGTCCACTGCCACTGTTGAGCAACGACTTCAAGTTCATAAGCCTCTTTCGGCACCCGGATGAACTCGTTGTAGACAACCAGGCCTGGCGCCAACATGGCGGCGATACCGATCGAGGTCACTACAATCAACCAGAACTCCAACTTTTTACTTTCCGGCTGGTAGTGCGCCCTGGCGCCTTCCTTATGGCGATACCGCATTATGGCGACTGCCATGAATACCGTAATGGCGATGAAAAATATTCCGCTAATGATCAAAGTAATGAACAGTGTGGTGTCTATTGATCCCCAGTTGGAAGCGGGCGGTGCTGCATGCCAAGGCGCTAGTACATGAAAGAGCACTGAGGCAATAACGATTAGAATCAAGATAATTGCTATCGCCATTTCTCTTCATCCTATTCCTGTTGTTCGTTGGTTATGCGCAAGCATCGCCACTGACGTCCAGGCACGACAGGCAACTACCACCCGCGGTGGTAAAGTCATTGCAAAGTATAGGTCGGCAAGCGAAACCCGGTTGGCGGCTATACTCAATTGCAGTCCAGCAGCCCCGATGGAGGATTCGTCATGAGTGACCTGACGCTCGAAGGCAGGTGGAAACCCAGCGCCGACCAAAAATCCGAACCAATAGGTGAGATACGTTTTTACGTCGACGGCCCTCTTCATCTACGGCTGGAGGAAGCGGAAGAACGCTTGCAGAAGACCCCTGGGTTGAAAGAAGTCATGGTCGATGTCGACATGGACACATTGAACCTGGACTTGCCAGAGGGTTACGGCCCCTTGTCCGACTGTCAGATGCGCGTGTATTTGCACTACGAGCGTGGTCAGTTCCATCTGGTCGGACACCGGGCGAGCGATGGCAGCCTGATCTATTCCAACGTGGTTCTGATTGATCAATTGATCGATTGAAACGGCGGATTTGAAAGGACTCAAGACTTGGGATCGTCGTCCTTCCAGGGCGCCGAGAGGTAGCGCGTGCGATTGAAAGTTTCGAGCCACTCGGGGGAGAACACCACCAGCGCGCTGACCACCATGCCGTTGATGAACGCCTCCGGAAAAATGAGCAGCCACAGGTAGCCGATGAAGTCTTCGAGCCAGTAAGGCATGGCAAAACGCTCGTCGTACCACAACAATGTCAGCGATAGCACCAGGCACAGCAACGCTGTAAGGGCTGCGGCGAAAAAACCGGAAACGAAGATGTACACGAAGGGATTTCTGGGCTGCGCGCGCTCCACCAGAATCGCACAGCATTCGGTGATCAACACTGGCAATAAAATAAACAGCGCGCCATTGACCCCCATGGCCACAAGGTCCTGACGGCCCAGCAGCACCAGTCCCGTCTGCGCCACCAATCCACCAACGATTGCCAGCGGCCAGTCGAGCAACAGCGTCACCGCGGTCATGCCGATGAAGTGATAAGACACGCCGGTATCGAAATCGCGCCGCACCAGCCACAACGCAAAGAGCGCAAACACCGTGCCGAACAGCAAGTGCTGGCGACGGCTGTCGCTGAACAGCTCGACCCAGGACACTCGCGCAACGGCCCAGATCAGCACCGGCACATAGATCAGCCACCCCACCGTGAGGGTTTCAGGTGACAGCAACTCGGCACCGATCATGACAGGACACACTCCCTTGGCTTGCCAATAGAGAACAGGCCTTCAGTCTACACCGCCCTTTGCCGCCCCCTCGACTTCATGCCCAATGCCGGGGATCGTTAATCACCGCTTCATGTTCGGCGAACAGCTTGGGCAGCTCAGCCTTGAGAAAATCCACCCACGTACGAACCTTGGCATCGAGAAAGCGTCGCGACGGATACACCGCATACACATTGCGTTGACGCGGCCGATAGTCCGGTAGCAAACGCAACAAGGTGCCATCGCTCAAGGGCCGCGTGGCGGTGTAGAACGGAATCAGGCTGATGCCCATGCCGGCTTCCGAAGCCTTGACCATCGACTCGGCAACATTGCACTGAAAAGTCCTGGACGGGCTGACCGCATGCTCGCCCTCCTCGTCCTGAAACACCCACTGATCGCTGTACAACGGGTCGAGCATGCGCAAGCACTGATGATCGTCCAGCACCCGCGGATGGTCCGGCACACCCCGGCGTTGCAGGTATTGCGGGGAAGCACAGGGCACGCTGTAGAACTGCCCGACGGCCTGGGCGACCAATTGCGAATCGGCCAGTTCGTGGGCAGTCGAAATCACCACGTCGTGCCCTTCCTCCAACGGATCGGGATTGCGCTGCGACAGGGTTAGCTCGAACACCACATCGGGATAAAGCTCGCTGTAGCGAGCAATCAGCGGCGTGATCAGCACCCCCAGGCCGTTCATGCTATGCACCCGCAACCGACCGCTTGGCTTGAGATGCGCACCGCGAGCCTCTGCGGTCGCCTCCTCCATTTCCTCAAGTATCAGACGACTGCGCAGCAGGAATCGCTCGCCGGCCTCGGTCAGGCTCAAGCGCCGTGTGGTGCGCTGCAGCAGGCGGGCTTGCACATGCTGCTCCAAGTCCGCGACCAGGCGCGAGACTTGCGCGGTGGACAACTCCAACGCATCGGCCGCGGCGGTGAAACTTGCGCAGTCGACGACACGGACGAACACGCGCAAGTTGTTAAGCAAATCCATGAGCCCTCCAGGCTGGGTGACTGTTACGTTTCATGTAAGGCTGTATCAGGCGTTCGCCCCTTTATCCAGCGGTGGCAAAGACTAGACTTTACCCATCGAATCCACATGGAACTCGCCATAATGAAAACCTTGATCAGCCTGTTTCTGACCCTCGTCGCCACCTCGGCCATGGCCGCTGAAAACGAGCCCCTCGCTGTCCTGTACAACCCGGCGCAGCCGCTGGACATCGCCAAGGTGGTTTCGGTGTCAGACACTGCGACCGCCTGCGGGGTTGTACCAGCGACCATGGTCTATATCGATCATCAGGGCCAGACCCGCCGCGTGACGTACAACGTCATCGGTGATTGCACCAGCAGCCTGTGATCCGCCTTGGCAATTAGAGCAGCGTCCAGGTGTAACTCAGGATCAAGCGGTTTTCATCGATATCACTGCGGTAGTTGGAACGCGCCATTGCATTGCGCACACGGATACCGAGGCCCTTGAGGCTGCCGCTCTGCAGCACATAGCCGATGTCCAGGTCACGCTCACGATCCTTTCCCTCATAGCCCTTGCCGGTATCGACATTGTTGCCGCTGATGTAGCGCAGGGTGCTGGTCAACCCCGGTACTCCCAGGGCCGCAAAGTCATAGTCATAACGCGCCTGCCAGGAGCGCTCGTCGGTGGAGGCAAACTCGTAGGTCGGTACTTCGTTGCCCAAGGGCGAAATGTTGGCAAATACCCGCGGGAAGGCACTGTCTCCGAACATGCCCTGATAGCCGACATAAAAAGTGTGACCGCCACGCTTGGCCGACAGCAGCGAAAAGAATGCCTGATTGTCGATGTTGCCCAGCAATTTCTTGCCGTCCTCGCGCGAATCGAAGTAGCCGAGGTTCGCCCCCAATATCCAGTCGCCCGTCGGCTGGCTGTGCTTGAGCCCCAGGAAGCGCTGGTTGTAGATATCTTCCAGCTGCCCGTACCAGGCGCTGACCGAGCTGCGTTTATCGTTGAAGGCGTAATCGGCCCCGGCAAAGTTGAAACCGTCACTGCTGACTTGACGCTGCGGCACATGGCCGAGCATGGCTTGCATCTTTTCGTCACCGGCTTCGTTGCGCAGGCTGGTCGAATTCAAATGGCCGGCCTGCAATGTCAGGCCATTGATCTCATTGGAGCTGATACTTGCCCCCTGATAGCTGGGCGGTAGCAGCCGGATATCACTGAACACCAGCACCGGCAGGTTGGGTTGCAATTCACCCGCCTTCAGTTCGGTTTTGGAGTAGCGCACCTTCAAGGCGCCCTCCAGGCGGCTGTAATCGTTCGCCGCACGCCCGTCATCCTGCACCGGCAGCAAACCGGTATTGACCCGGTCCGGGCTGCTGTCGAGCTTGAGGCCGAGCAGGCCGATGACATCCACGCCGAAGCCGACGGTGCCCTGGGTATAACCGGATTTGACGTTGAGAATGAATCCCTGCGCCCATTCCTCGGCCTTCGATTGTTGATTGGCCCCGACGATGTCGGAATAGTCCCGGCTGAAGTAGTAATTGCGCGCTTGCAAGGTGGCCGTGGTGTCTTCGATAAAACCACTCTCGGCGGCCATCGTGCCGGTGGAGAAACTCGAGACGACAGCCATGGACAACACTGAACCGGTTGTTGGGAGAATCTGTTTCATCGTTTTTTCTCTTATTTTTATTGATCGACAGGTTGAAGTGCTTCTGCAGTGGACTCACTGCGCGAGACGGAGCGGCAGGCGTTCAATATCAAGTGGGTGGCCATGCCGAAAATCAGTCCCCAAAAAGCCGCGGACAACCCAAACAGCGACATACCCGAGGCTGTGGTGAGAAAGGTCACCAGCGCGGCTTCGCGATCGGTTGGCACCGCCATCGCGCCCGCCAGCGCTCCAGCAATCGCAGCGAACAGCGCCAATCCGGCGAGGGCCGCGATCAGTTCCTTGGGGAATGCCGAAAACAGTGAGACCAGGGTGGCGCCGAAGATCCCCAGCACCAGGTAACACAGGCCACCCATCACCCCGGCCACGTAACGCTTGCCAGGGTCTTCGTTGGCTTCGCGGCCAGTGCAAATAGCCGCGGTAATCGCTGCCAGGTTCAGCCCGTGGCAACCGAACGGTGCCAGCAGGGCCGTGCCCAATGCGCTGCTGGCGATGATCGGGCCCGATGGCGTGGCGTAACCACTGGCGCGCAGCACCGCCATGCCAGGAACGAACTGGCCAGTCAGCGCCACCATCACCAGCGGCAAGGCGATGTTCAGCGTCGCGCTGAGGCTGAACGCCGGAGTGATCCACACCGGCGTGGCCATACCGACGACCAACGCCTCGCCATGCAGATCTCCGGCGAGCAATGCCATCGAGCAGCCCACCAGCAGGACCATCAGCACCGCATAACGCGGCATCAGTCGTTTGCAGATCAGGTACGTGGCAAACATCGCCAGCACCAGCAACGGCTTACCCTGCAACGAGACAAACAACCCGGTGCCGAAGCTGAACAGAATCCCCGCCAGCATCGCTGCCGCCACCGCTGCCGGCAGCTTGCCGATGATCCGGTCGAACGCCCCCGACACCCCGACCAGGAAAATGATCAGGCTGCTGACCAGATAGGCGCCCACCGCTTCCGGCAAGGAGATCCCTGGCAACAGCGCCACGAGCAACGCCGAACCGGGTGCCGACCACGCGATGATCACCGGCACGCGGTAACGCAAACTCAGACCGATGCCAAGCACGGCGCTGCCGATGGAAATCGCCCAGACCCACGACGACAGCACTTCGCGCGACAGGTGCGCTGCCTCGGCGGCCTGGAAAATAATCACCAGGGGGCCGGCGTAGGAAATCACGGTGGCGATGAACCCGGCGACGGCCGCAGACAGGGAAAAATCCCGCAGCAAGGTTTTCATGAAGCCTCGCCGACAGCTCCGCCAGACGAGCCCTGCTGATCATCCAACAGGGATTGTCGGGCACTGCGCCGACTGCTGATGGCGAACACCGTCATGGCAATGGCGGCAATCGCACCAGGCAAAGCAAACGCCATGAAGTTCAGTTGTAGCGGCAGGCTGATCCCGAGCAAAGCGCCACCCAGCAGTGGTCCGACGATCGCACCATTGCGCCCGATGCCCGAAGCCCAGCCAAGACCGGTGGACCGAATGTTCATTGAGTAGAACTGGGCAGCGCAGGCGTAAAGCAGAATCTGCGAGCCGATGGTGGTGGCACCCGCGACAGCGATCAGCAAGTACAACACCGGCATCGGACTATTGAAGCCCAACAGGGTGATCGACACCGCCGCCATGGCAAAGAACACCGATAGCACACGCGGCAGATTGAGCTTGTCACCCAGCACACCGCCGCCAACTGCGCCGAAGATCGCGCCGAAATTCAGCACCAGCAGGAACGACAGGCTCGAGCCCAGGCTGTAACCGGCGTTGGCCATCAGTTTCGGCAGCCAGGAGCTCAAGGCGTAGACCATCAGCAGGCAGCAGAAAAACGCCAGCCACAACATCAACGTACGCAGTGCACGGCCCTCGCGGAACAACTGCAACACCGGGGTCCCGGTGCCCTTCACTTCACTCATGTGCAACTGGTCATCGGCCTCTGCGACGTAGGCCGGGTCGATCCGCTGGAGAATGTTGCGAGCTTCGTCATTGCGCCCCTGGCGCAGCATGAACCCCACTGACTCGGGCAGGAAATACATGATCAGCGGCAACAGCAGCAACGGCAGGACCGCCACATAGAACACCGACTGCCAGCCGAAACTCGGGATCAGCACTATACCCAGGCCGGCGGACAGCATGCCGCCCACCGAGTAGCCGCTGAACATGATCGCTACCAGGGTGCTACGGATTTTTTTCGGCGCGTATTCGTTCATCAACGCCACGACATTGGGCATCACGCCACCAATGCCCAGTCCGGCAATGAAGCGGCAAAGACCAAACTCAGTGGGGTTTCGGGCGAACCCGTTGAGCACGGTGAAACCACTGAAGAGCATCACGCAGATCGTGATGGCTTTCTTGCGGCCGATCCTGTCCGACAGCGGACCGAAGAACAGCGCACCGAACATCATGCCGAACAGTGCATAGCTGCCCAACGCCCCCGCTTGCAGAGGGCTGAGCCCCCACTCTTTCATCAGCATCGGCAAGACCACGCCGTAGATCACCAGATCGTAACCGTCGAAAATGATGATCAGGGCACACCAGAACAGCACCATCCAGTGGAAGCGGTTGAACCGAGCATTGTCGATAACCTCATGTACGTCGATCTTGCGCATGGCATTCATCTCTTGTTGTTGTTTTTTTCAGGAGCAGCGGAAGCACGGCTCACGTCCGTACAGCCGAGGGTAGAGTCAACAGGCTCGGGTCAATATCCGCATCGCGCAGACCACTATCCGTTTTGTGCAGCGCCCTGAACCGGGCTGGGAGGCGCGCGCAATTGCCCCTCTCCGATAAACTGTCTTCTTTACAATCGCATTTGAGCGCTAAGCTTGGGCGTATGGATGATTCAGATTACTTACGCCTGCTGACCATTGCGGCCGAGCAAGCCAACGCGTTCCTGTCCAATGCCCGCAAATGGGAGCGCGAGCGTTGGGTCTGCCAACGCCTGCTGCAAGGCTTGAACATTCCCTACCGGGCCGACGAATTTGCTCCGGCGGGAGAACCGCCGGACGTGTTGTTTCGCGACGCCAATTTCGAGGTGTTCTTCGTGCTCGACGAGGGCCGACGCCTCAATGATGAATGGCGCGACGAATTGCAGAGGCGGCGCAGTGCGTTCTCCCTGAGCCAGCTGGTACGGCGCGAAGCCAAGCCCCGCCGCATACCGGCCAACGAGTTCTTGTTGCGGCTGGCGCCGACCTTGCGCAAAAAAGCACACAACTACAAAGAGCGCGGCATGGACCTGGGCGAGCTTGACATCATTGCCTTCGCCAGCCTCAAGCGTGAAGTGCTGGACCTCAACAGTCATTTCCCACCGCCCACCGAATACCTGCGCCAGGGCTGGCGCTCGCTGTCACTGGTGGGCCCGACCTTCGCCCGCGTGCTGTTCGCTCATCCCGATGCGCCGGATTTCCTGCGCAGCAACCTGGGACGCAGCATCGTGTTCGACGTCGGGATCAGCCTGTGAGCCCATTGCAGGAACTGATTGCCGAAGTACCGCAGATCGGCCGCGTACGCTGGATTGGCGTGCGCCCGGAACGTCACGTGCCAATGATCGAACTGGAGGCCGTGGAAGCGCGACTGGAGGCCGGCTTGACGGGCGATCGCGCCCGCCCCGGCGTGCGCAATGCGCGGCAGGTGACGCTGATTCAGTGGGAGCATCTGGCAGTGATCAGTTCGCTGATGGGCCGCCCGGACGATCAACCGGTCAAGCCTGAAGATTTGCGGCGCAACCTCGTTATCAGTGGCATCAACTTGTTCAGCCTCAAGGGCCGGCGTTTTCGCATCGGCCAGGCGATTTTCGAAACCACTGGCTGGTGCCAGCCCTGCGCACGCCTGCAGAACAACCTGGGCCCGGGGACCTTTCAGGCCGTGCGCGGGCATGGCGGAATCACCGCCCGAGTGCTACAAAGTGGCATCATTCGCCTGGACGACAGGGTGAGCGTCGAGCCCCTAACTGACAGCGGCTATGCTCCGTTCAACGTTCGTTGAGTCTGCCTGTAGCTTCTTAACCTTCAGCAACGTCTACCTGACGAGGCCTTTTATGACCAGCCGCCTGAACCCCGAAGACCAAAAGCATGTCGAAGCGTATCTGCAACTGTCCCAACACCAAGTCGAGCGCCGGCCTTTCCGGCCGTGGATGCTCCTTGTGCTGGTATTGGCAGTGACCATTGGCCTGGGCCTGTTGAGCCGACTTATCAGTTACCTGACGCTATGAGCTGCTTGGCGCTCGCTCGGGTAATTGCACCGATTTCTTTTAGCCTTGCGAGATATCCCCATGACTCATCGTATTGTCATCGTTGGCGGCGGCGCCGGCGGTCTGGAGTTGGCTACCCGTCTGGGTAAGACTCTGGGCAAACGCGGCACGGCCAGCGTGATGCTGGTCGACGCGAACCTGACCCACATCTGGAAACCGCTGTTGCACGAGGTCGCGGCCGGGTCGTTGAACTCGTCCGAAGACGAACTCAACTATGTAGCCCAGGCAAAATGGAACCACTTCCAATTCCAACTGGGGCGCATGAGCGGGCTTGATCGCGCCAATAAAAAAATCCAGTTGGCCGCCACTTATGATGACGCCGGCCTGGAACTGGTGCCTGCCCGGGAAGTGCCTTACGACTCGTTGGTGATTTCCGTCGGCAGCACCACCAACGATTTCGGCACCCAGGGTGCAGCGCAGCACTGTCTGTTCCTGGATACCCGCAAACAGGCCGAGCGCTTCCATCAGCAGTTGCTCAACCACTACCTGCGCGCCCATGCGGGGCAGACCGACAAGGTCGAGCAGATCAGTGTCGCCATTGTCGGTGCCGGTGCCACCGGGGTCGAACTGGCCGCCGAACTGCATAACGCAGCCCATGAACTGGCGGCTTATGGCCTGGATCGGATCAAACCGGAAAACATGCACATCACCCTGATCGAAGCCGGGCCTCGCGTGCTACCGGCCCTGCCGGAACGAATCGGCGGCCCGGTGCATAAAACCCTGGAAAAACTCGGGGTCAATGTCATGACCAACGCCGCCGTCAGCGAGGTGACGGCCGACAGCCTGATCACCGTAGATGGCAAAGTGATCAACGCCAGCTTGAAAGTCTGGGCCGCCGGGATTCGTGCGCCAGGGTTCCTCAAGGACATCGATGGCCTCGAAACCAACCGCATCAATCAACTGCAAGTGCTGCCGACCCTGCAAACCACTCGTGACGAGAACATCTTCGCCTTCGGTGACTGCGCGGCCTGCCCGCAACCGGGCACTGATCGCAATGTGCCGCCACGCGCCCAGGCGGCGCATCAACAGGCGTCGTTGCTCGCCAAGTCACTGAAACTGCGGATCGAAGGCAAGCCTCTGCCTTCTTACAAGTACACCGATTACGGATCGCTGATCTCGCTGTCGCGTTTTTCGGCTGTGGGTAACTTGATGGGTAACCTGACGGGTAGCGTCATGCTGGAAGGTTGGCTGGCGCGGATGTTCTACGTGTCGCTGTACCGCATGCACCAGATGGCGCTATACGGGCCATTTCGCACTGCGATGCTGATGCTGGGCAGCAAGATTGGGCGCGGGACAGAGCCGCGCCTGAAATTGCACTGATCAAGCTGCTTTATGTAGGAGCGAGCATGCTCGCGAAGAACCTGAGAGCGCCGCGTTAAACCAGAAACGCTGCGTTTTCGTTAACGATCTTCGCGAGCATTCGAGCGTCGACCGGCTGCTCCTACAGTTGATCCGCGGCAAGCAATTAGCAGGCAAAAAAAATCCCCGTATCTTTCGATACGAGGATTTTTAATATGGTCGGGGTAAGGGGATTCGAACTCCTGACATCCTGCTCCCAAAGCAGGCGCGCTACCGGACTGCGCTATACCCCGGTAAAAAAAAGGCACCTTTGAAAGGCGCCTTCTGCGAACAGAGCTTTTGGCGTCTGATCTTAAGATTCGATTCCAGCGTTAACTGGTTTCAAAAATGGTGGGTCGTGTGGGATTCGAACCTACGACCAATTGGTTAAAAGCCAACTGCTCTACCAACTGAGCTAAC
>NZ_JBYTEO010000044.1:51505-58059 GCF_058791355.1 Pseudomonas sp. EB271-G4-1 | reverse complement strand
CCCCCCCCCCCCCCCCCCCCCCCCCCCCCCCCCCCCCCCCCCCCCCCCCCCCCCCCCCCCCCCCCGCTCCCACAGGGTTCTTTACAAGGTTCAAGCTTGGCGGGTCAGCCTTGTAAGGATCCGGTCCAGCGCATTGGCAAACGCCTGCTTTTCCCGCTCACCAAACGGCGCTGGCCCGCCACTCATCTGCCCCTGTTCGCGCAAATCGGTGAACAGGTTGCGCACGGCCAGGCGATCGCCCATGTTCTGCGCATCGAACTCCTTGCCCCTCGGGTCCAGCGCAGCAACGCCTTTTTTCACCAAGCGGTCGGCCAGCGGCACATCGCTGCAGATCACCAGCTCACCAGGTACCGCGTGCTCCACGAGGTAGTCGTCGGCCGCATCAGGGCCACTTGGCACCACGATCAACTTCACCAGCGCCAGGCCGGGCTTGATCTGTGGCTGGCCGGCCACCAGCACCACTTCGAACTGGCGCTTGAGGGCGAACTTCACCACCAGGTCCTTGGCCGCCCGGGGGCAGGCGTCGGCATCGATCCATACGCGCATGTTCTTGTCCTCTCTAAAAAGCTTCGCGAGCAGGCTCGCTCCCACAGGTTATACGCAAATCCTGTGGGAGCGAGCCTGCTCGCGAATATGAGCGAAGCGAATGCTGTTAAGCCGTAACCCGCCGCTTTTCAGCCACACGACTACGACCATACAACACAACGATCGCAACGATCGCCACCGCCTGCGCACTCAGCGAATACGCATCCGCATGAATCCCCAACCAATCGAACTCAAAGAACGGCACCGGCCGCGTGCCGAAGATACCGGCTTCCTGCAACGCCTTAACGCCATGCCCGGCGAACACCACCGACAAGGCACAGAGCAGGCCGGCGTTGATGCTGAAGAACAGCGCCAACGGCAGTTTCGCCGAGCCGCGCAGGATCACCCAGGCCAGGCCTACCAACAACACCAGCGCCGTCGCACCACCGGCCAGTACTGCGTCATGGCCCGCAGGGCCAGCCTGCAACCACAGGGTTTCATAGAACAGGATCACTTCGAACAGTTCGCGATACACCGAGAAAAACGCCAGGATCGCAAAACCGAAACGTCCACCACCGCCCACCAGGCTGCTCTTGATGTAATCCTGCCAGGCCGCGGCATGACGACGGTCATGCATCCACACACCGAGCCACAACACCATGACGCTGGCGAACAGGGCCGTTGCACCCTCCAGCAACTCACGCTGCGAGCCGCTGACATCAATCACATACGCCGCCAGCGCCCAGGTACCCAGACCGGCCAACAGGGCCAGGCCCCAACCGACATTGACACTTCGTACCGCCGACTGTTGGCCGGTATTACGCAGGAAGGCGAGAATCGCCGCCAGCACCAGGATGGCTTCCAGGCCTTCGCGCAACAGAATCAGCAGGCCGGAAATGAAGCTCAGCGACCAGCTCAAACCATCGCTGCCCAACAATCCGGCAGACGCTTTCAACTTGGCCTTGGCCGCCTCCAGGCGCTGTTCCACCTGCTCCAGCGGCAGGCCATCCTGTAATGATTGACGGTAAGCCATCAGCGACTTTTCAGTGTCTTTGCGCACGTTGGCATCGACGTTGTCCAGGGAGCTTTCGACCAGCTCGAAGCCTTCCAGGTACGCCGCTACCGACAGGTCGTAGGCTTGATCGTGATCGCCTGCGCGGTAGGCCGCGACGCTCTTGTCCAGGGTAGTCGCGGTGTAGTCGAGCAACTGCGCCGGGCCACGCTTGGCTTGCGGCGGCTGAGCCCGTTGCGCGCGGAAAGTCGCTGCGCCTTGCGGACCGTCGGCGGCCTGCACTTCGGCCGGCGTCTGACGGGCCAGATCGGCAATGTTGTAGGTCTTGTCGCTACTGGCGGCCTGCGGATCGGCGCTGAAGCTGGCGATATAGGTTGCCAGGTCCCAACGCTGACGATCATCGAGCTGATCGCCGAAAGCCGGCATATCGGTGCCTTCTACCCCCAGGCCCAGTGTGTTGTAGATCGCGTAGAGGCTCAGGTGATCCAGGCGCGTGTTATCTCGCAAATTGGCCGGCGCTGGGGTTAGCCCCACACCCGCCGGACCATCGCCAGCGCCGGTTTCGCCGTGGCACACCGAACAATGCTGGGCGTACAGTGGCGCGCCGCGAGTCGGGTCCGGGGTAATGATCGGCGCCTGGCTGACTTCATAGGCCACGGCCAATTTTGCGCCGAGTTGCCGAGCCTGGCGGGCAACGTCCGCACCGTCCCGACGCGCGGAGATCGCCTCGCGCAGCGCGCTGACGCCCTGCTCCAGCCCGGCTTTTTCCGGTTTGGCCGGCATGCCGGCGATCAAGCCTTGCAACACCTGGACAAACTCCAGCTGTTCGCGGTATTCGGATTCGTTGACGACCTTGCCTGCCTGCACTGCTTGCGGATAGTCCGCGCCGAGGTAATCGAGCAAGTGCAGCGCTTGCGGAGCGCCTTCCACGGTGTCGGCCAGCAGATTAAAGCTGCACAGGGCAAACACCGGCGCTAACAGCCAGGCCAGGAATCGGGACGGGGCAATCATGAACGAATCTCAATTGGAAATACGAAGTAACATATTGTTCACTCCCAATCAGTTTCACTCAAGCTTTGTCGTCGATTGCACGACAGCGCATAAACGAAAAAGGCGACCTGAAGAGGTCGCCTTTTTTGTGCTTGATGTTTAAACCGCGGCTTTACGCAGGGTGGCCATGAACGCCGCCGCGCCAATGAACAGCCCGGCAAAGGTACGGTTCATGCGCCGTTGCTGTTTCGGCGTGCGCAACATACGCAGCACCTTCGAAGCCAAACCGGTGTAACCGGCCATGACGATCAGGTCCACGCAGACCATGGTGACACCGATGATCACGTACTGGATCAGCAGTGGCGCGTGCGGATCAATGAACTGAGGCAACACCGCCAGCATGAACACCAACGCCTTGGGGTTGCTGATGTTCACCAGGAAGCCTCGGAACACCAGGGCCATCGGCTTGCCAATCTGCCGGATCGCCGCGTCATCGCTCATATCGCTGGGTAGCGCACGCCATTGTTTGATGGCGAGATAAACCAGGTAGGCCACACCGAACCATTTAATCGCATGGAAAGCAGTGGCCGACGCCGTGAGAATCGCGCCGACACCGGCACCAACAATGGCAATCTGCACAGCAAGGCCCAACTGCAAGCCCAGGGCGTTCCAGTAGCCGCGCCAGAAACCGTACTGCAGGCCACTGGACATCGACGCAATGGCGCCGGCACCGGGAGAAAGACTGATCACCCAGCAGGCGGCAAAAAACGCCAGCCATGTTTGAAGCTCCATTGCACACCTCGACTCGGACTCGTGACAGATGTCTAAGCTAATGCGGCTTTGGGTGGATGACTACCGATTTTTTGAAGGAAGTGGCGACTGCCGACCAGCGTTGTATGCCTTTAGGCCCCTTTCGCGAGCAGGCTCGCTCCCACCTTGGCTTGCGTCTCTCCTGGTTGAACCTGGTCGAGTGTGGGAGCGAGCCTGCTCGCGAAGGCGGTGTATCAGGCAACAGAAGGCCTACTTTTCAAACCCGCTGGAAGGAAACACATCAGTCCCGCGCCAACGCCGCACCGATCGCTGGAAGAACAAACTGTTGGGCACCTGCACCATCGCGCTACCAGTACCCAGCTCTTCAGCCTCGATCAACGTGGTGTACAGCAGATTGATCGCCACTACCCGGCCTTTGACGCCGGGCTTGTCGGTGGTGTCCACCAACTCGACCACATCGCCCAGGCGAAACGGCCCGACTGTGAAGATCAGGATCGCGCACAACAGATTGGAGAGCACGCTCCACATGGCGAAAAACGCCACCGCCGCCACCGCGACGAAACCCGACAGCGCGGTCCAGAGCACCGTGGCCGAAACCCCCATGCGCTCCAGCACAAAAATCAATGCACTGCCCATGATCAGCCAACGCAGGCCGCCGCGCAGCGGCATCAGCAACTGCGGCGGAAACGGATAGCGCTCACCGAGACGGGTCAGGCACTTGGCAACGAAACGCTGGGCGATGTAGCCAGCCAACAGGATCAGCAGGATTTGCACAGCGAGCCAGATCGGCTCGATCCACATCGCTGGCAGCGGCAGCTTGAACGCCTCCATCAGGACAGCGCCTCCAGCTCCGCCTGCATGCTTTCCAGCAGTTCCAGGGCTTCCATCCAGGCTTCTTCCAGCTCCCCTTCGCGCACCTTCAGCTTGGCTTGCTCGGCCAGCAAGTCACGCAACTCGTTTTTGCGCATCGGCTCGTAGATATCGCTGTCGCCAAGGCTGGCATCGATCTTCGCGAGTTTCTCGTGCAGCTTGCCCAGCTCGGCTTCGAGCTTGTCAGCCTCACGCTTGTGCGGCGCCAGTTGCTGGCGCAATGCAGCGGCAGCCTGACGCTGGGCTTTCTTGTCGGTCTTGTCCGGGTTAACCGGGGTGTTGCTGACCGGCGCATTGCGCTGGCGATACTCCACCAGCCAGCGGGTGTAGTCTTCCAGGTCACCGTCGAACTCTTCGACCTTGCCGTCTGCCACCAGATAGAAATTGTCGGTAGTGCTTTTGAGCAAATGGCGATCGTGGGAGACCACCAGTACCGCACCACTGAATTCCTGCAAGGCCATGGTCAGCGCCAGGCGCATTTCCAGGTCCAGGTGGTTGGTCGGTTCGTCGAGCAGCAACAGGTTCGGCCGGTCCCAGGCAATCAGCGCCAGCGCCAGGCGCGCCTTTTCGCCACCGGAGAAATTCAGTACAGGCTCGTCGATCCGCGCGCCGCGGAAGTCAAAGCCCCCGAGAAAGTCACGCAGGGTCTGTTCGCGCTCGGTTGGCGCCAGGCGTTGCAAGTGCAGCAACGGGCTGGCCTTGGCATCCAGGGAGTCAAGCTGGTGCTGCGCGAAGTAACCAACGACGGTATTTTCGCCACGGGTCAAGCGGCCCGCCAGAGGCGAGAGCTCACCGGCAAGGTTTTTGATCAAGGTCGATTTACCGGCGCCGTTCGGGCCGAGCAAGCCGATGCGCGCACCGGGAGTCAGTTGCAGCTTGACCTTCTCCAGCACGGTTTTCTCGCCGTAACCCAGGCGGGCATCAGACAGGTCGATCAGCGGGCTGGAAATCTTCTGCGACTCGCGGAAGACGAAGTCGAACGGCGAGTCGACGTGCGCCGCCGTCAGCTCTTCCATGCGCTCCAGGGCCTTGATCCGGCTCTGGGCCTGGCGGGCCTTGGTCGCCTGGGCCTTGAAGCGGGCGATGTAGCTTTCCATGTGCGCCCGTTGCGCCTGCTGCTTCTCATAGGCCTGTTGTTGCTGGGCCAGGCGTTCGGCTCGGGCAAGCTCGAAGGCGCTGTAGCCGCCGCGATAGAGGGTGATCTTGCGTTGATCGACGTGAGCCACGTGATCGACCACGGCATCGAGGAAGTCCCGGTCGTGGGAAATCAGCATCAAGGTGCCAGGATAGCTTTTGAGCCACTCCTCGAGCCAGATGATGGCGTCGAGGTCCAGGTGGTTAGTCGGTTCGTCGAGCAACAGCAGGTCCGAAGGACACATCAAGGCCTGCGCCAGGTTCAGGCGCATCCGCCAGCCACCGGAGAAATCGCCGACCTGGCGATCCATCTGCTCGTTGGTGAAGCCCAGGCCGGCCAGCAGCTTGCGCGCCCTTGCGTCGGCGGTGTACCCGTCGGCGCTATCCAGCTCGGAGTGGTAGCGGGCCTGTGCGGCACCGTCATGGGCCGCTTCGGCTGCCGCCAGGTCACGTTGCACCTGGCGCAGGCGCAAGTCGCCATCGAGCACGTAGTCGACCGCCAGGCGTTCGAGCGTGTCGACCTCCTGGCGCATGTGGGCGATACGCCAGTCGGCCGGCAGGAAGCAATCGCCCGAGTCCGGGTGCAGCTCACCCCGAAGCAAGGCGAACAGGCTCGATTTGCCGGCGCCGTTGGCACCGATGAGGCCGGCTTTCTGGCCGGCGTGCAGGGTCAGCTCGGCGTCTTCTAGCAGACGTTGCGGGCCACGCTGTAAAGTCAGGTTCTGAAGTCGAATCATAATGGCGGCGGAGTCTACCAGCTTCGCTCGCAACTGGCGCGAGTAGCACTATGTCCTCTGACCTGTGGAGCTTTTCCCTGACCCTTTATGCCCGTCCGGGCGTTGAACAGGCATGCCTGCAAATGCAGGCGGCCGGCGTCAGTGTGTGTCTGCTGCTGTGCGCGGCATGGCTGGGACAGCGGGGTATCGCTTGCGATGAACAGCGCCTGGAGAAACTTCGCGGTGTGGCACAAGCCTGGGACGTCGATGTCGTGCAACCGTTGCGGGCGCTGCGCGTGCAATGGAAGGTTGCCGCCGCACAGGATGCCGAGCTGCACTTGCTGCGCGAACAGGTCAAGGCACTAGAATTGGAGGCCGAGAGAAATCTGCTGTTGCGCCTGGAGCGATCGTCTCGGGATTGGCCGCACGGTGTCGCGACCGACCTGGCGATCTGGCTGGAAGGTGTGACGGCAGATGCCGCCCACCTGCACCGGGGGGGGGGGGGGGGGGGGGGGGGGGGGGGGGGGGGAGAGGGG
>NZ_JBYTEO010000044.1:0-51496 GCF_058791355.1 Pseudomonas sp. EB271-G4-1 | reverse complement strand
CGACCCCATCGGCCCCCCCCGGTAACCGGCACTTAAGAAGCGCTGGTTGGGTTGGTGCTGGAGTTCGACGGTGCCACTGGCGTTGGCGCGGTGGAGGCTGTCGAGGTTGTTGCTGTCGGCGTAGGAGCAGCCGAAGCGGATGGCGCTGGCGCTGGCGTCGCTGGCTTGGCAGCAGGGGCCGGAGCCGGCTTGGCAACAGCGGTCGGTTTTTTCACGGCAGGTTTCGCTGCTGGTTTCGCTGCCGGTTTTGCTGCTGGCTTTGCAGCGGCGGGTTTTGCTGCCGGTTTCGCCGCGGCAGGTTTTGCGGCGGTGGCTGGTTTGGCCGCAGCGGTTTTAGCCGCTGGTTTTGCAGCAGGTTTCGCAGCTGCTTTCGCCGCCGGTTTGGCCGCTGGTTTTGCAGCAGGCTTGGCAGCGGTTTTCGCCACGGCAGGTTTGGCAGCCGGTTTCGCAGCGGCAGTTCTAGCGGCTGGTTTGGCGGCTGCGGTTTTGGCTACGGCAGGTTTCGCAGCGGCGGTTTTGGCGGCCGGTTTCGCGGCCGCTGTTTTGGCAGCAGCTGGCTTGGCAGCAGGTTTGGCAGCAGCGGTTCTAGCAGCCGGTTTTGCAGCACTGGCCGCGACAGGTTTTTTCGCTGCAGAGGTTGCAGCAGGTTTGGCTGCGGCTTTCACCGGTGCCTTGGCGGCAGGTTTGGCGGCAGGCTTGGCCGGTGCTTTTGCGGCAACCGGTTTGGCAGCAGCTTTCTTCGCAGGAGCCGCAGCTGGTTTGGCCGAACGCAGGGACAACGCCTTGCCGACAGCCTCTTGAACGCGACCAACACCCTGGGCCAGTTTCAGGCTTTCCTGGGCGTCGCGCTTGAGTTGCAGGATGTAGCCGCGAGTTTCCGATTGACGATCCTTGAGTGCATCAAGCAGGTCCTCGAGCTCTTTCACCGCGCCCTTGGCCTTGGCTTGTGCCTTGGCCTTTCCGGCCGCCGCTGCGTCCTGCAATTTGGTGCGGGATTTGTGCAGTTTCTCTTGCGCTTTTCCGCGCTGCTTTTCCAGTTTGGCGAGCAATTTCTCAGCATCAGCCAAAGCTTCGGAACAAGCGTTTTCCAGATGCTCGAGCAGGCTGCCCGAGAGTTGTTGGAGCAGGTGCAACGGAGTACTTACAGGCTTCTTGGTGGCCGACATGGTTTACCTCCTGGCTGGGGTGAGTGCGGCTCATACTAGACCTCTGCTGCTACCGCCGCTAGGGCATCTTGACAGTATCCAAAGCGCTGCGTTGCAACGAACTGAAAATGTTCTGCGCTGGCGCAAAAGCAGTTCACCTTTGAATGCATTCGCACTGGCATAATCGGCCGCATCCCAGGCTGGAGAGTGTCGATGTCGCGCTACCTGTTTTTATCGTTTTGCGTGTTTTTTTCCGTAGCCCAAGCCGCCGAAAAAAACCCGGAAAAAGACGCTCACGATCTCGCTTACAGCCTGGGAGCAAGTCTCGGCGAGCGCTTGCGCCAAGAGGTTCCTGACTTGCAGATTCAGGCACTGGTCGACGGATTGCAGCAGGCCTATCAAGGCAAGCCACTGGCGTTGAAGGACGAGCAGATCGAACAGATTCTGAGCGAGCACGAAGCGCGGGTGAGCATGCAGACGCCTGCGCCGCAAAACACGTTGGCGCTGGAAAGCGAGCAAAACTTTCTCGCCAGGGAAAAAGCCAAACCTGGCGTTCGCGAATTGGCGGATGGAATCCTGCTGACCGAGTTGGCACCGGGTAACGGCACCAAGGCCGGACCAAACGTAAAGGTCCAGGTGCTTTACATCGGGAGACTTCCTGACGGCACAGTGTTCGACCAAAACAATCAACCGCAATGGTTCAGTCTCGATAGCGTGATCAGCGGCTGGCGCAGCGCGCTGCAAAACATGCCGGTCGGTGCCAAATGGCGCCTGGTGATTCCATCATCGCAGGCTTATGGCGCCGACGGTGCCGGCGACCTGATCGCCCCCTTCACTCCCCTGGTATTCGAAGTCGAATTGCGCGACGCCTCCAGCTGAAAGCACAAACGAAAAACGGTGCGCCATGGCGCACCGTTTTCATGTTTTGCGGGGAGAACGATCAGGCCTGAACCGAATCTTCTTCCTTGTGAGCGGTATGCAGCACTTCGATCAGGCAGTCTTCCAGTTCGAAGCGCTCATGCAGCAAGCCACCCAGCGTCTTGAACTCATCAGCAACACACTTCCCGGCATCGCACAGGTCGTTGAACGCGAGGAGTTTCTCGGTGATGACGTCGATGCGTGGGTAGATGGTCTCGGCGAGTTCCAGGCCACGCTTGTCGTTGAAGGCCTTGGCCTCCCCCGTCAATTGTTCGTAGATCTCGAAGTGGCCGGCGGATACGTAATCGACCAGGACGCCGCAGAACTCTTGCAAGGGCTTGCGGTTCTCGGACAGTGCCTCAGGTTTTGCTCCGAGCTTGTCGTACGCATCGATCAGCTCTTTACGCTCTAGCAACCAGCGGTCAATCAGCAGATGAACTCCACCCCAACGTTCCTGAGCATTCTGACAACTTTCGAGCATGGCGGTCTCTCTTCCCTTGTGGGTCATGCTGCTCTACACCTGTCACACACTTGAGAATCAAGATCGACCAGGCAGAGCGTCATCGAGCAACATAAATCCAATGACACGTGCGGGCCAGATTATGCCCGCACGACGGTGGCTTCAAGGTACTCAGACGATAAAGTTCATACAAGTGTTTAATCTTTGGCAAGCACCCGATGCGACGACTCGCCGCCGAGCGGTCGTCTGCTGGCGCTCAAGGCCAGGCCAATCAGCTGATAAATTCCCGGAATCATCACCGCTACGAAGAACAGCAGGCTCCATTCCGGAATGCTCAAATCGAACAACGTCCAGGCTATCCGCGGGCAGTCGACGGCACTCTGGAACAACTGCTGCGCAACCCGTAACCACGGGGCGCTGGTAAATACCTCGGCAAGGTCGGGCGAGCAGGCGGAAAGTTGATGCACTGGGTCGCTTTGCAGCAACACCTGGCGCCAGGCCGTGAATGTGCCCAACAGGCCGCAGAACAGCCCGAGCAGCCAATACACAAAGGCCCCCAGGCGACCGGGACCGTGCACCGAAGCTATCAGGCTCAAACCGGTCAACAGCGCCAGGCAAGCCCGCTGCAACAGACACAAGCCACATGGCTGGAGGCCGACTGCATATTCCAGGTAATAGGAAACGCCCAAGGCCAGGGCGCCTGCGATGAACACAGTGAAAAACAGGGAGCGGGGGCAGGCCAACGACATGGCGTTTCCGTAACAATAAGAGTCCGACAGCTACGGTAGTGGAAACTGCGCAACCCTTACAAGGCGGGCAGATGCAGACACTTCAGCAAATACGTTAGGAAATCCCGACAGGCATCGGAGGATAAGATGCAATGGTCTGTAGGACTTTGCTGAAGCGGGATTGTGAAGGGAGAATTCCGACAGACTCTGGAGCAGCGGATCGCCCATTCGAGCGATCCTTCACTCAGTGGTCAAACGCGAGCCAACACCGGCAACGGTGCCGCCAGCAAGCGCTCATCGAGCAAGCCCAGGCCTTCCTGGAATAGCTGGTTGCTGCGTTCGGTGTCTCCCATCTGTGCCAGCAGGCGGGCCAGTTCGGCGCATGCTTCCGGATTGCGCTGTACCCGCAGACTGCTTTCCAGATAATCCCGGGCCTTGCCCCACAGGCTGCTTTGCAGACACAGGCGACCCAGCGTCAGCAACAGGCCAGGATCTGTCGGATGATCCTTGAGCCAGCCCTCGGCGAGTTGCAGCTGGCGAGCCGGGTCACTGCCGCGTACCAATCCATAAAGGCGCGCCAGATGACTGTCATAGTTACGCTTCAGCGCCGTGCGCAAGACTTCTTCGGCCTGCACCTGGGCCCCCAGTTGCCGCAGCTGCTCGGCATAGGCGAGCACCAATTGCGGCTCTTGGCGCTGAGCCGAGGTCAGCTGTTGCCACGCGCGATCGAGCGCCTGTAAACCGAGCGCCCCTTCCACGTCCTTATGCGCCGCCAGGGACAGGTTCTCACCCCAGGCTCGACGCTCCAGTTCGGCCAGTTCAGCCGCTGGCAGGACTTTGTCCTTGCGCAGCTCAGGCAGCAAGCGAATCACTGCCGACCAATCACCTCGCTGCTGATGCAGGCGCTGCAACTGACGCAGCGTCTGTGCGTTATGCGGATGACGCTCGTGCATGGCCTGCAGGGTCACCAGGGCGCCCTCGGTATCACCACGATCGGTCTGCAACTGCGCGTGATTCAAGGCAATCGCCAACTCGGCCTGGGGCTGACGCTCCAGAGCACGCTCCAGCAGGTTGTCACTTTCTTCGTATCGACCTTGTTCGTTCGCGGCCCGTGCAGCCCCGAGGTAGTAAAGCAGCGGCTGGCGCTCGGCTTCTGCGGCCCGATGCAAATGACGCTGCGCGCTGGCCCAGCGACCTTCGGCCAGGTCCAGTTGCCCATGCTCTATCGCCACCTGGATCCGGCGACTGCGATTGCGCCGTGACCACGGGTTGACCACGCCACCGGAGGTCGTCACCAGTTCGATCAACGCCTTGATGCCCCAGAAGACCAGCCAGAGAACGGCGATCAAGGCCAGGGTTGCCCACAGGCTCGATTCGTAGCGAAAGCTCTTGTAGGCGATCAGGACGTAGCCTGAATGCTCGGCGATGGCCAAGCCCAGCGCAGCCGCAGCCGCAATGGCCAGGAACACGATCACATAGAGGCGTTTCATGGGGTGGCCTCCTGCGCGGTATTCGCGGCAGGTTTGGCCAGCGGCTTGATCGAGTCCTCGGCGTTGACGTTACGCCGCTCCAGATAGCCCTGGACCGCACTCAGGGTGCCAGTCAGGTCCGGGGTGACCACGGAGACCGGCTGCTTGCTCAGTTCCGCTACCTGTTCGAGCATCACTTTGCTCTGGGGATTGTCCGGGTTGAAGTTGCCCTTGAGCACATCCCGCGCCTCTGCCAAGGCTTGCGAATACACCGCTGCCTGACCGTTGAGCGCAGCCCATTGCGCCTGCTCCAGCGCCAGGCTCAGGGCGAGGCGAACCTGACTCAGGCTCTGCCCGGCCAGCAAAGGACGAACATTCTTGTCGGCGTTGAAATCGATACGGATGTAGCGCGAGATCTGATCCCACCATTGCGCCCAGCGGCTGGCGCCGTCGCCATCGGCGGTCAGTCCCAGCAAGGATTCGCCGCGATCCTTGTACTCGGGCGCGAGCTCGGTCAGGTTGATCACCTGGTCGCGCAACGCCCCCAGTCGCAGGAACAAACCGGTGCGATCCGGCTGTTCGGTGCTGCGCAGGGCCACCAGGGTCTTGGCCACTTGCTCGCGAGCGGCAAAGGAGCCAGGGTCATTCTGTTCACGGAGAATTTCATCGGCGCCTTGCACCAGGGCTTGGGCGCTGCTGATGTCCTGCAGGGCCGAAAGACGCAGGCTGGCCAGACGCAGCAAGTGCTCGGCCTCTGCCAGTCGCCAATCCTTGCGGCTGGCGCCGAGGACGGTTTCCAGGCGTTGATTGAGTCGCTGCTGATCACCCTGAAGCTGAACCACCAGCCGACTGCGCTCTTCCAGCACATCGGCGCCGGGCAGTTGCTCCAGACGCGCGCTTAGGCGTTGATCATTGAGTTTCAGGCTCTGCGCCTCGTCACTCAACGCCTGCACCTGACCCAACTGCTGTTGGTTGATCGCTTGCAGGTGACGCACCTGCCAGACCCCCCAACCACCCACCGCGACACCGGCGGCGCCCAGCAGCAGCGCGACGATGGCCAGCCCATTGCCGCGGCGCTGCACCGCAGCAGGTGGCGGCTGCATTTCATCAACCGGCGCTTCAAGCACTGGCCGGACGTCATCTTTTGGCAAGGCTGTTTCGCTCACGTATCCATCCTTTGCATTAGAGAACGGGTTCGGGATACTCCCGCAACGCCGTCAGCAATGCCGTGGCGCTGGCGCCACGACAATCCACAACTGTTTGGGCTCCGGCGGCACGTGCCAGCTCGGCGACCCTGGGGCTTGGTACAAACAACGGCAACCGCGACAACTGCGGCCAGGCATCGCCAGCCAATTGATGCAGGTGCTCAAAACCTTGTCCACTGCTGACCACCAGTGCATTCAGGCGTTCCGTTTCGATCCGCTGCTCCAAGGCTGCCGAGGGGTATTGCGGCAGCTCGCGGCGGTACAACTCCAGATACTCGACACTAGCACCTGCCTCGCGCAAACGCTCAGCCAGCAGTTCACGCCCGCCCTCCCCGCGCAAAATCAGCACACGCGGATCAGGCCCGGCGAGAGCCTCGCGCAAACTCGCAAGCTCGAGCAAGGCTTCGCTGTCGTCGCCCTCCTCCGGAAAGCTCACGTCCATGCCGTGATCCTGAAGAATCCGTGCCGTCGCGCAGCCGACGCTAAACCACTTCACACGCGGTGCTTGAGAGCAAAATCGCTCGAGCAGTTCGACGCCGATTCGCGCAGCGGGCTTGCTGACCACAATCACCGCACTGTAGCGATCGAGCTCGCGGATCACTTCGCAGATTGTGTCAGAGACAGGGATCGGCACTATGTCTAAAAGCGGCAAGCTACTGCTGAAAATCCCCTGGTCGGCCAAAAGACTGGCCAACGCCGCCGACTCATCCGCCGGACGCGTCAGCAGCAGGCGCCAGCCCGTCACTCGTGGCCTGCCTCGCCATAGACCGCTTTCAGAATTTCGGCGGCGCCCTGGCTCAAAAGGTCTTCGGCCACTTGCACCCCCAACGCCTCGGCGTCACCACGCGGCGCTCGGGCCTGGGCACTGAGCAGCAGGCCGCCACTCGGATCTCCCACCAGGCCACGCAACCAGACCTGTTCACCCTCAAGCACGGCGTAGCAGGCGATCGGCACCTGGCAGCCGCCATTGAGGTGTTTATTGAGGGCACGTTCGGCGCTCACGCGAGTCGCGGTGTCCTGGTGATGCAGCGGTGCGAGCAGTGCGTGGATTTCGCTGTCGGCGGTGCGACATTCGATGCCCACTGCGCCCTGGCCACCGGCCGGCAGGCTGTCGTCGACACTGATGGCCGAGGTGATGCGATCTTCAAAGCCCAACCGGATCAAGCCGGCGGACGCAAGGATGATGGCGTCGTATTCGCCAGCGTCGAGCTTGGCCAGGCGCGTGTTGACGTTGCCGCGCAGGAAGCGGATCTCCAAATCCGGACGACGGCTCAGCAACTGGGCCTGGCGGCGCAGGCTCGACGTGCCAACGATGCTGCCCGCAGGCAATGCATCGAGGCTGGCGTAAGTGTTGGACACGAATGCATCGCGAGGGTCTTCGCGCTCGCAAATACAGAACAGGCCGAGACCTTCGGGGAAGTCCATCGGCACGTCTTTCATGGAATGCACGGCGATGTCGGCTTCGTTTTCCAACAGCGCGGTTTCCAGTTCCTTGACGAACAGGCCCTTGCCGCCGATTTTCGACAGGGGTGAGTCAAGCAGCTTGTCGCCGCGACTGACCATGGGTACCAAGGTCACGAGCAGACCCGGATGGGCCTGTTCCAGACGGGCTTTGACATATTCGGCCTGCCACAGGGCAAGAGCGCTTTTGCGGGTGGCGATGCGGATCTGGCGAGAGGACATGGATCAATCCGTACTGAATAGATACGGCGGATAATAACAGCTCAGCCAAATCCACTTTGACTTGTATCAGAAACTACTCGGCCTCCCTGGCCCCGGATATCCGGCAATCGGGTGTGAAGTCCGCCAGCAACCAGCGAATCAAAGCTGTTGCATCATTTTCCGCACGCCGGCCACGTGGCGTCGGCTGACGATCAATGCATCGCCGTTCAGGCCCTTTAGAAACAGCTGGAAATGCCCCAGCGGTGTTCGTTGCAACCGTTCGATGCGCTCGCGAGCGACCAGTGCGTTGCGGTGAATACGCACGAAACGGTCACCGAACTCATCTTCAAGGGCTTTGAGCGGCTCATCCAACAGCACCTCACCGCTTTCGTGACGCAAGGTCACGTACTTGTGGTCGGCAATAAAATAGACCACCTGGTCCAGCGGGATCAGTTCGATCCCCTTGCGGGTACGAGCACTGATATGGCTGCGCGGGCCGTTGCCACTTTCGGCGGCAGGGCGAGTCAGGGCGGCGAGTTGGCCACGATTGGGCCGTTCGGCTTTTTTCAACGAGTCATGTAATTGTTCAGTTCGCACAGGTTTCACCAGATAGCCTACGGCGCTGGCCTGTAAGGCTTCCACGGCAAATTCATCGGGCCCCGTGCAAAACACCACGGCGGGCGGGGTTTCACGTTCGCACAATCGCGCGGCCACTTGCAGGCCATCGAGGCCTGGCATGCGGATATCAAGAAGCACGATATCCGGCTTGTGGCTGTCGATCAGTGCCAACGCTTCATCGCCGTTCGTAGCGCTGGGCTCCAGGACACTGTATCCCTCGAGCTCGCCAACCATTCGGCTCAGGCGCTCGCGGGCAAGGGGGTCGTCATCAACGATCAGGACATTCATATTGCGCTGGATTCCTGCGTGAGTCTCGCACAAGGATAGCGTAGACAGGTGAAGTGACGTCCGTCACCGCGATCCACGCTAAGACTAGCGCGAGCGTCAAAAAGTGCCGCTGGTCGGGCAGCTAAATTTTTATCTGCCGGGCGATTAGCGGCCCAGGCCCGCTTTGGCGACACATCGCCACAGGGTTTGCTGATACGCAATATGAACACCCCCTCTTCTTATAGTCCTCTTGCGCACCGAGAAGTGCGCTCATCCTACTGTCCAACTGTAGACGGTTGCCGGAACGTTATTGCTCAATTGAAAAATATCGTTGTGCAAATTGTTCGCACACAGGCTCTGACACCCTGGGCAATGAAAACCAGTCGACCAGTGCCAGCGACAGGATTGGCAACCCTGTTATTATCCGCGGCAGCTTTCAACGCCATCTTTCTACAGCCGATACGAGCGAATTCATGAGCACTGACAAGACCAATCAGTCCTGGGGCGGCCGCTTCAGTGAACCCGTCGACGCCTTCGTCGCCCGCTTCACCGCCTCCGTCACCTTCGACCAGCGCCTGTATCGCCACGACATCATGGGCTCGATCGCCCATGCCACCATGCTGGCCAAGGTCGGTGTGCTGACCGATGCCGAGCGCGACAGCATCATCGATGGCCTGAAGACCATCCAGGGTGAAATCGAGGCCGGCCAGTTCGATTGGCGCGTCGACCTCGAAGACGTGCACATGAACATTGAGGCACGCCTGACCGACCGCATTGGCGTGACCGGTAAAAAACTGCACACCGGCCGCAGCCGTAACGACCAGGTCGCCACCGACATTCGACTGTGGCTACGTGACGAAATCGACCTGATCCTCGGCGAAATCACCCGCCTGCAAAAAGGCCTGCTGGAGCAGGCCGAGCGCGAAGCGGGTAGCATCATGCCTGGCTTCACTCACCTGCAGACGGCTCAGCCGGTGACCTTCGGGCACCACATGCTGGCCTGGTTCGAAATGCTCAGCCGCGACTACGAGCGCCTGGTCGACTGCCGCAAGCGCACCAACCGCATGCCACTGGGCAGCGCCGCGCTGGCCGGCACCACCTACCCGATCGACCGCGAATACACCGCCCAACTTCTGGGCTTCGACGCCGTGGGCGGCAACTCGCTGGACAACGTGTCCGATCGCGACTTCGCCATCGAGTTCTGCTCAGCGGCCAGCATCGCGATGATGCACTTGTCGCGCTTCTCCGAAGAGCTGGTGCTATGGACCAGCGCGCAGTTCCAGTTCATCGATCTGCCGGACCGTTTCTGCACCGGCAGCTCGATCATGCCGCAAAAGAAAAACCCTGACGTGCCGGAGCTGGTACGTGGCAAGAGCGGTCGTGTATTCGGCGCGCTGATGGGCCTGCTGACCTTGATGAAAGGCCAGCCCCTGGCCTACAACAAGGATAACCAGGAAGACAAGGAACCGCTGTTCGACGCCGCTGACACACTGCGCGACTCGTTGCGTGCCTTTGCCGACATGATCCCGGCGATCAAGCCAAAGCACGCGATGATGCGCGAAGCAGCCCTGCGCGGCTTCTCCACTGCCACCGACTTGGCCGACTACCTGGTACGCCGCGGCCTGCCTTTCCGCGACTGCCATGAAATCGTTGGCCATGCCGTGAAATACGGCGTGGAAAACGGCAAGGACCTGGCGGAAATGAGCCTGGAAGAACTGCGCAAGTTCAGCGACCAGATCGATCAGGACGTGTTTGCCGTGCTGACCCTGGAAGGTTCGGTCAACGCCCGTAACCATATCGGCGGGACAGCGCCAGCACAGGTCCAGGCCGCCGTAGCACGCGGTCAGGCACTGCTCGCCAGCCGCTAAAAGCTAAAAGCTTCGCGAGCAGGCTCGCTCCCACATTGAATGGTGTTCACACATCAAATTCTGTGGGAGCGAGCCTGCTCGCGATGACTGAGTTCAGAACACTACAATCTACTTCTTGGACGCGATCATCGCCATGAACGCTGGCATCGCCGCCTCCTTGTCCGCCGCAATTCGCTGAACATTCGGGTTATCGCCCAGACGCTCCAGTAGCGCCTTGGCTGCCGGCAGCTCAGCCAACAGATCAATATCGAACAGCTTCTTCGCTACTCCGCACGCCAGCGGCACGCTGTACAGGAAATAAAGATCCGCCACGCTCAGGTTTTCGCCTGCCACGTAGGGGCTGAATTTTCCGTGCCGGCCTAGCGCCGCAATACCCTGCAATAGTTCGGCCTTGGTTTTTTCCTTGATCGCATCCGGTAGCGTCATGCCAAAAAACGCTTCGGGATAAGAGGCACGCGCCGGTAGCTCGATATACAGCTCGATCTCCTTGGCCAGCGCCAGCACCTGCGCCCGCTCAAAGGGGTCGCTTGGCAGCAATGACTTGCCACCCTGGCTTTGCTCGATGTATTCGAGAATCACACTGGTTTCATTGATGAATCCCTGCTCTGCCTGCAGTACCGGAACTTTTCCGCGCGGGCTGATGGCCAACGCCTCAGGGCTGGTGCCCGCGTAAAACGGCACTTCTTCGAACGGCAATCCTTTCTCCAGCAGCGCCAGCTTGACCATGTTGTAGTAGTTGCTGACGGAAAAACCATAAAGCTTGAGCATCACATAGCCTCCAGGCTGTGCGGGGGGGTGGGCAGTGCCTGTTTATAGAATGCTCCGGGCTTTCTTTCCAGCAGCATCACGCGGCTGAATGCAGTTAAACTGATGAACTTTCCCAGAGGAGCCTGCCATGACCGAGCCAACCGATATCGATAACGACGAAGAAGAATTCGCCGAAACCACGCTGACCGAAGCCATCGAGAACCAGATCGAAAGCGACAATCCGCCGGCTGCCAAAGCGACCTTCAACAAGCTGACGCTGGTGGGCTACGAGCGCGAAGACATCCTCAATCTGATGGCTCACGTTTTGGCCATAGAAATCGACACGATGCTCGACGAAGACCGCGCGTTCAATACCGAATGGTACGAAGCCGCGCTGCGGGCTCTGCCCGAGTTGCCGCCGGAAAAGAAATAACCCTGTCACGAACACTGGACATGCCGCACAAGTGGGATCACCTTAGGGACGCTGTCGCCAAATTCCTAGAAAGTCTGGAGTCCTTATGTCGCTTACCCCTGAGTTGGTTGCCGAACTGGAAGTCCTCGCACTCTTCAACCTGGACAGTTCCCAGGAAGGTTTGAAAATTCATCAAACCGCTGCCCCGAAACACATTGCCGCTGCCAAACGCCTGCATGAAAAAGAACTGATCGACCAGCCTGATGGCGGTTACCTGACCAGCCTGGGTCGTGATGCCGCGCAAAACGTGCAAACCGTGCTCACCATTCTGAGAGCCGAAGAAACAGCCTGAATTCCCCTGCACCGCCCACGGAAACTCCTGCTCAAGGATTTCCGCGGGCGCACTTTGTAGCCCGCTTTCGTAACACGATACAAATCTGACGCCAGAAATAAAAAATCAGCTTAAAAGTCCCGGGGCCCAGGCGCTAAACTGCCCCTCATCCCGAGAGCCTCCACGTCCGAGCCCTGCGAGCCGGTTTGAGCTGACATGACCCGCACCCATGAAATCCGCCCCGATCTGGACCAGGGAATTGACCGCAAGGTGCTCAGCCAACTGCGCGCACGCTTCCTCAAGCTCAACGAGGGGCGCATGGCCCGTGCCATGGAAGGGTTGTCGACGCGCCAGCAAGGGGTATTGAACCTCCTTCCGCTGTTCTTCCATGTCAATCACCCATTGCTGCCGGGTTACGTTTCGGGCGGCACGCCGGCCGGGCTGTCGAATTTCGAGCCGGATGCCAACGTCCTCGCCGAAGCCCAGCGCCTGACCCGCTCCTTTTCCTATAAGCCGCGCCACGGCAGCAATCCACCACGGCCGATTCACGGCCTGTTCCTGATGGGTAGCCTCGGCACCCTGGCCCAGGCCGACCAGAGCGATATGGATGTGTGGGTCTGCCACAGTCCGGACCTGAGCGAAAACGAACTGACCGAGTTGCGCCGCAAATGCCATCTGCTCGAAGCCTGGGCTGCGACCCAGGGCGCCGAAGCGCACTTTTTCCTGATCGATCCGGTCCGTTTCGTAAAAGGCGAGCGCGACGGCCAGTTGAGTTCGGAAGACTGCGGTACCACCCAGCATTATCTGCTGCTGGACGAGTTCTATCGCACTGCGATCTGGCTGGCGGGGCGCACGCCGATCTGGTGGCTGGTGCCGGTGTATGAGGAAGCCAACTATGCCCAGTACACCCATACCCTGACGTCCAAGCGCTTCATTCGCGCCGATGAAACCCTGGACCTGGGCCATCTGGCCCGCATTCCGCCCGGCGAGTTCATTGGTGCCGGGCTCTGGCAGCTGTTCAAGGGCATCGAGTCGCCGTACAAGTCGGTGCTCAAACTCCTGCTGATCGAGGTGTACGCCAGCGAACACCCCAGAGTCCAATGCCTGAGCCTGCGTTTCAAACAGGAGGTGTTCGCCAATCGGCTCGACCTCGATGAGCTGGACCCGTACGTCGTGGTCTATCGGCGCATCGCGCAGTACCTCATCGCCCGCAACGAACCGGAGCGGCTGGAGTTGGTGCGCCGGGCGCTGTACCTGAAGGTCAACCGCAAACTCACCGGCACCGGTGGGCGCACCCAGGGCTGGCAACGCTCATTACTTGAGCGCCTGGCCCACGAATGGCAATGGGATCAGCGCCAGTTGGCCCTGCTGGATAGCCGCAGCCAGTGGAAAGTCCGCCAGGTCATCTCGGAGCGCCGGGCCCTGGTCAACGAACTGAATTTCAGCTATCGCTTCCTGACCCAGTTTGCCCGCCATGAACAAACCATCAGCCCGATCAACAAGCGCGACCTCAGCGTACTGGGCAGGCGACTGTACGCAGCGTTTGAACGCAAGGCGAACAAGGTCGAGTTCATCAACCCCGGAATCGCCCCGGACCTGGCCGAAGATACCCTGACGCTGGTGTACGCGCCGAGCAGGAAAGAACCGGACCAAAGCCAGTGGGGCTTGTACAACGGCAGCCTCACCGCCCTTGAGTGGGAACATTTCGCCCCGATCAAACGCAGTCGCCATTTAATCGAGCTACTCGCCTGGTGCCACCGCAACGGCGTGATCGACAGCAGCACCCGCCTGGCCTTGCACCCGGGCAGCAGCGACCTCAGCGAATTCGAGCTGTTCAACCTGCTTGGCAGCCTGCAACAAAGCATTCCCCTGCCACTGCCGGCCGTCGCCGAAAAAGCCCTGCTGCGTGCCAGCGCGCCCAGCGAAGTGCTTATTCTGGTAAACGTTGGCATCGATCCACTCAAGCACCACCGCGAACTGAACATCCTGATGACCACCGAGCGCACCGACTCCTTGAGCTACGCAGGCGTAAAGGAAAACCTGGTGCTGACCCTGGACCAGGTCACGCTCAACAGCTGGAACGAGGTGCTGGTCAGCCGCTACGACGGTCCCCACGCCCTGCTTGATTGCCTACGCGACTATCTCAACGCTCTGCCTGGTGGGCCACGCCAACCCAGGTTGAGAGTCCGTTGTTTCTGTCACAACCGTGCGCAATTCATTGCCCAGCGCGTCGAAGACATTCTCGAAACCGCGCAGAACCTGCTGCTGAGCAATCTCAATCACCGCTATCTGATCCAGGTCCAGCAGCATTACCACGTACTTGAGCTGATACCCGGCCAGGTCAATCACATCACGCAGGCCACGCTGCCGGGACTGCTGGACTGTCTCGGCGAAGACCGGGCGAGCTACAGCCCGCTGCACCTGGACCCGATGGCATTGGACGACCACGACCTGTCCTTGCTGCTGCCGATGGGTCGGCCCGGCTGCATCCAGGTGTTCTACCGGGTCAATGAAGCACAGGCCGATCTGTACGTGCTCGACGAATTCAATGCCCTGTGGCAGCAACGCCTGCCGTGGCATGACGAGCAAAGCCTGCTGGCGCCGCTGCAGCGTTTCCTGCAATCGATCCAGTACCGGCGCGACGCCGCGTTGCCAATGGACACGGCTCAGCCTGCGAACCTGGACACCCGGTATTACCAACTGCTGCCTTCGGGTACAGGCCGGGCGCGGCGGGTGGATGCGCGGTCGGCACCGCAAACCCCGGCCAACAAACCCTTCTATGACGTACAGGCGATCGTCGGCAAAGCCGCTCCGGGCAAGTTGCAGGTCACGTTGTATTGCAATCAGCGGGAGTTTAGCGAGCTGGAACATGGCGACCAGCTGTTCAGCGTGGTCGCCCGGGAAATCGTCGAGCAGCGCCACGAGACCGAACGCTACCGCTGCTACATCACCGATCTGGACCTGTCAGGCCTGCTCGGTGATGGTCAGGGGTCAAGCAATCTGTATCTGCGCTACAAGGCCGACCTAGAGCGCGCATTGAACGAGGCGCTCGGGCAGGTCTGAAAGGGCGTCACTCGGGGAAGGAGCCGCCATTGGCTGGCTGCGATTCGACTTCAAGCAGGGTCAGTTTCAACGTCTTGCCGCCCGGTGCTGGCCAGTCGATGTGCTGGCCGACTTTCAGGCCCAGCAACGCGCTGCCGACTGGCGCCAGAATGGAAATCTTGCCCTCATCGGCGTTGGCATCCTTCGGATACACAAGCGTCAGGTGGTAGTCCTTGCCACTGCCTTCTTCACGGCAATGCACGCGGGAATTCATGGTCACGACATCGGCGGGCACTTCATCGTGGCCGACCACTGTATCGGCGCGATCCAGTTCGGTTTGCAGCGCGATAACGCCCGGCAGCGATTCATCCAGGCTGTCGATCAGACGCTCCAGACGCTGAACGTCTAGACGGGTAAGGGTGATGGAAGGTGCGGTCATGATCAGGGCAGACTCCTTTCTTCTGCACGAAAAAAGCAAAACCCCGCCAGAAAAAGGCGGGGTTTTCACAAGCCTCGATGGGTTGAGGCGTTTCTGGACACTATCACAGCTCAAAAAATATACAAGCCGCCACCGGCGTACGGCTGTGTGTCCCTACCGGGGAGTGTCGGTGGTTTTGCGTTGCGAGGCCTGGGCGCAGATCACCCGGCGGCGTTCGTCATCCGCCGAGCGCCATTCGCGTATGTCTTCCACATGACGGAAACACCCGAGACAGACCTTCTGCTCGTCCAGCCGACACACGCCGCTGCACGGGGAAGGCACCGCCGGGCTGACGTTGCTGTAAAGCGGCTTGGGAGGGCGAGCAGGCGCGGACTGGGTCACGAGATTACAGGCCTTCGAAATCGAGCTCGACGTCAGCCTGCTGCTTGACGATACGTTCAAGCATCTCGCCCAACTGCTCTTCGCTCTTGTCGCACATCCAGCGCTCGCTTTCTTCGTCGTAGTCGAAGTGGAAGCCGCCGGACACAGCTGCCAGCCACAGCTGGCGCAGGGGCTCCTGGCGACTGAAAATCAGTGCGGTTCCGTTTTCAAATTTGACGGTCAGTACACCGGCCGAACTCTCCAGATCGATATCCAGGTCGCTTTCGTCAAAGATGTCTTCCAGTTTTTCCTGGGTGGCATCGACCAGATCGTGGAAACGGGCTTCGGACAAACTCATTGCGGCAACCTCAAAAAATGTCTGATCAGGCTCAAGCGCCGCAAGATACGGACGCTGCTTGCCGAATGCAAAGGATTACTAATTGTGGGAGCGAGCCTGCTCGCGAAGAGGTCGGCACATGCAACATCATAGCTGCCGGACCCACCGTTTTCGCGAGCAGGCTCGCTCCCACAGGGACTCCATGATACCGACTGGCATCTTGCAAGGCCCGCCGGACGGGAGCCCCGTCGCATAGGCAAGCTGCCGGGTGGCCGGTATACTCCGGCGCAATTAATGCATTTTCAAGGATTTCGCCATGAAGCGCCTGATCTCTTCCCTTGCTGCGCTCCTCGCGGTTGCCTGCCTTGTGTCGGCCTGCGGTCAAAAAGGCCCGCTGTACCTTCCCGATGAAGATCAGGACCCTGCAGAGCAAGCCAAGTCCTCGCAAAAGCAGCCCTCCAAGTCGCACAAGCACGACGTCTACCAATAAGGGAACATCATGGACGCTTTTAACTACCGTGACGGTGAACTGTTCGCGGAAGGTGTTGCACTGTCTGCTATTGCCGATCGTTTTGGTACACCGACCTACGTTTACTCGCGTGCGCACATCGAAGCCCAATACCTGGCTTATGCCGATGCCCTGGTCGGTATGCCTCACCTGGTTTGCTTTGCGGTCAAGGCCAACTCCAACCTGGGTGTGCTGAATGTCCTGGCGCGTCTTGGCGCCGGTTTCGACATCGTTTCCCGTGGCGAACTGGAACGTGTGCTGGCCGCTGGCGGCAGCGCCGACAAGATCGTGTTCTCCGGCGTCGGCAAGACCCGCGACGACATGCGTCGTGCGCTGGAAGTCGGCGTGCATTGCTTCAACGTCGAATCCACCGACGAGCTGGAACGCCTGCAAGTGGTGGCCGCCGAGCTCGGTGTTCGTGCGCCGATCTCCCTGCGCGTCAACCCGGACGTCGATGCCGGTACCCACCCGTACATTTCCACCGGTCTCAAAGAGAACAAGTTCGGCATCGCCATCGCCGACGCCGAAGACGTGTACGTGCGAGCCGCCCAACTGCCTAACCTGGAAGTGGTTGGCGTCGATTGCCATATCGGCTCGCAACTGACCACCCTGCCACCGTTCATCGATGCCCTCGATCGCCTGTTGGGCCTGGTCGACCGCCTCGGTGACTGCGGCATCTACCTGCGTCACATCGACCTCGGTGGTGGCCTGGGTGTGCGTTATCGCGATGAAGAGCCGCCATTGGCTGGCGACTACATCAAGGCCGTGCGTGAACGTCTCGACGGTCGCGACCTGTCGCTGGTCTTCGAACCGGGCCGCTTCATCGTCGCCAATGCCGGCGTGCTGCTGACCCAGGTCGAGTACCTCAAGCACACCGAGCACAAGGATTTCGCCATTGTCGACGCAGCCATGAACGACCTGATCCGCCCGGCGCTTTACCAGGCTTGGATGGACGTCACCGCCGTGCGCCCGCGCAATACCGCTGCGCGTCCCTACGACATCGTCGGCCCGATCTGCGAGACCGGCGATTTCCTGGCCAAGGAGCGTGAGCTTGCCCTGGAAGAAGGTGACCTGCTGGCCGTGCATTCGGCTGGCGCCTATGGGTTTGTCATGAGTTCCAACTACAACACCCGCGGCCGCGCCGCCGAAGTGTTGGTGGACGGTGATCAGGCATTTGAAGTGCGTCGCCGTGAGACGGTAGCCGAGTTGTTCGCTGGCGAAAGCCTGCTGCCGGAGTAAAACCATGCTGCTGCGTTTTACCAAGATGCACGGCCTGGGCAATGACTTCATGGTCCTCGACCTGGTCAGCCAGCACGCGCATATACTGCCCAAGCATGCCAAGCAATGGGGCGACCGGCATACCGGCATCGGTTTCGACCAACTGCTGATCGTCGAAGCTCCGAGCAACCCGGACGTTGACTTCCGCTATCGGATCTTCAACTCCGACGGCTCCGAAGTGGAACAGTGCGGCAACGGTGCACGCTGTTTCGCCCGTTTTGTGCTCGATAAGCGCCTGACCGCAAAACGGCAGATCCGTGTCGAAACCAAAAGCGGCATTATCGAGCTCGATGTTCGCAGCGATGGCCAGATCAGTGTCAACATGGGCGCTCCACGCCTGGTGCCGGCCGACATTCCGTTCCAGGCGCAAGAACAGGCCCTGAACTATCAGGTCGACGTCGATGGCACGCCCGTCGAATTGGCCGCCGTGTCCATGGGCAACCCCCATGCCGTGGTGCGGGTCAGCGATATCAACAACGCACCGGTGCATGAACTGGGGCCGAAAATCGAGCATCACCCGCGCTTTCCGGCACGGGTCAATGTCGGTTTTCTCCAGGTTATCGACCGGAGCCGTGCGCAGTTGCGCGTCTGGGAGCGCGGGGCTGGTGAAACCCAGGCCTGCGGTACCGGCGCCTGCGCCGCCGCAGTCGCTGCGATCAGCCAGGGGTGGATGGATTCGCCACTACTGATCGACCTGCCTGGCGGGCGCTTGTCCATTGAATGGGCAGGCCCTGGCCAACCGGTCATGATGACCGGCCCGGCAGTGCGCGTTTATGAAGGACAAGTGCGTCTTTGAGTGAGCCACAACCATGACCGATAAGCCTCAGGTACCCGCCCGACAGCCCGACGAATCACCGTCCGAAAGCCTGGAGGCGGCGGCCATTGCCGCGTACCTGGAGGCTCATCCGGACTTCTTCGTCGAGCACGAAGACCTGCTTGCATCCTTGCGCATCCCCCACCGGCGCGGTGATACCGTTTCGCTGGTGGAGCGGCAGATGACCATCCTGCGCGACCGCAACATAGAACTGCGTCATCGCCTCTCGCACCTGATGGATGTGGCCCGCGACAATGACCGCCTGTTCGACAAGACCCGCCGCCTGATTCTCGCCCTGCTCGACGCGACGAGCCTCGAAGACGTGGTGATCTGCGTCGAAGACAGCCTGCGCCAGGACTTCCAGGTTCCCTTCGTCAGCCTCATCCTGCTGGGCGACAACGCCATGCCGGTGGGCCGCTGGGTGACCCACGCCGAGGCACAAGTGGCCATCGGTGGTTTGCTGCAGGAAGAAAAGAGCGTCAGCGGCACCCTGCGCGAGCATGAACTGGACTTTCTGTTCGGCGAAGAACAGTGCGAGCAGATTGGCTCCACCGCCGTCGTTGCCATCAGCCATCAAGGCATCCACGGCATACTGGCCATCGCCAGCCGTGATCCGCAGCACTACAAGAGCTCGGTGGGCACGCTGTTCCTGAGCTACATCGCCGAAGTCATGGGCCGCGTGCTGCCACGGTTCAACAGCTCCCTGCGCTCGGTACGCTGAAAATGGAACGGCAACTGGACGCTTACTGCGAACACCTGCGCAGTGAGCGGCAGGTGTCGCCGCACACGCTATTGGCCTATCGCCGCGACCTCGACAAAGTGCTGGACTGGTGCGTCAAACAGAACATCGCCAGTTGGGCGGCCCTGGACATCCAGCGCCTGCGTAGCCTGGTCGCCCGCCTGCATTCACAAGGCCAATCGTCGCGCAGCCTGGCGCGTCTTCTGTCGGCAGTACGCGGGCTTTATCACTACCTGAACCGCGAAGGTCTCTGCGACCACGATCCGGCCAATGGCCTCGCACCGCCCAAGGGCGAGCGCCGCTTGCCGAAGACCCTCGATACTGATCGTGCGCTGCAACTGCTGGAAGGCGGCGTGGAAGACGACTTCCTGGCGCGCCGGGATCAGGCGATCCTTGAGCTGTTCTACTCCTCCGGACTGCGCTTGTCGGAGCTGACCGGGCTCAATCTCGATCAGCTGGATTTGGCGGACGGCATGGTCCAGGTGCACGGCAAGGGCAGCAAGACCCGTCTGCTGCCTGTGGGCAAAAAAGCTCGCGAGGCGCTGGAACAGTGGCTGCCACTGCGAGCCTTGGCCAATCCGGCAGACGATGCGGTGTTTGTCAGCCAGCAAGGCCGGCGCCTGGGGCCGCGGGCGATCCAGTTGCGGGTCAAGGCGGCGGGCGAACGCGAACTGGGGCAAAACCTGCACCCACACATGTTGCGACACTCCTTCGCCAGCCACCTGCTGGAGTCCTCCCAGGACCTGCGGGCGGTGCAGGAACTGCTCGGCCACTCGGATATCAAGACCACCCAGATCTACACCCATTTGGATTTCCAGCACCTGGCAACCGTCTACGACAGCGCCCACCCACGGGCCAAACGCATTAAAGGCGACGATTCATGACTCTCCAACTGATCACTTTCGACCTCGATGACACCCTGTGGGACACCGCCCCGGTGATCGTCAGCGCCGAAGCCGTATTGCGGGAATGGCTGACTGAACATGCGCCCAACCTTGGAGCGATACCGGTGGAGCATTTGTGGGCCATTCGCGAACGCATCCTGAGCATCGAGCCAAACCTCAAGCACCGTATCAGCGCCCTGCGCCGGCGCGTGTTGTTTCACGCATTGGAAGAAGCCGGATACGCTCACGCTGAAGCGTCGGACCTGGCCGATCAGAGCTTCGAAGTGTTCCTGCATGCCCGGCATCAGCTGGAAATCTTCCCGGAGGTGCAACCCACCCTCCAGGCACTGGCCAACCATTACACCCTTGGCGTGGTCACCAACGGCAACGCCGACGTGCGCCGGCTGGGGCTGGCGGACTACTTCAAGTTTGCGTTGTGTGCCGAAGACATCGGCGTCGCCAAACCCGATGCGCGCCTGTTCCATGAAGCGCTGCAGCGCGGTGGTGCAACCGCAGAGACGGCGGTGCATATCGGTGATCATCCAGGGGATGACATCGCCGGTGCGCAACAGGCAGGGTTGCGGGCGATCTGGTTCAACCCGGCGGGCAAGGTCTGGGAAAACGAGCGTTTGCCGGATGCCGAGATTCGCAGCCTGACCGAGTTGCCAGCGTTGTTGGCGCGGTGGAATGCAACCTCAGCCTGACATAGCAACCTGTGGGAGCGGGCTTGCCCGCGAAGGCGTCGTGACAGTCAATAAAGGTGTCGACTGACAAACCGCATTCGCGGGCAAGCCCGCTCCCACATTGGGTCTCGTTGAGCCCAGAGTTTTATTTCAGGCATGAAAAAGCCCGCAGCGACGGCGGGCTTTTTCAGCAAGCGCGTAGCAGGCTCAGATAGGCCGGCTGCCGTACTTGTTGTCTGGCTTCTTGGGAGGATCGGCGACCACATTGGCCTCCACTTCCTGCACCTTGCCACCACGAGCCAGGAACTCCTCCATGGCCTTGGCCAGGGCGTCACGTTCCTTGTTCTTGGCTTCGACACTCGGCAGCTCATCGACCGATACCGCTGCCTTGGCTTTGCCTTTGGCGGTCGGAACGGGGGCATCACCGCCGTCGTCTTCAGCGACGTCTTCCGCCGCTGCTTCCAGACCTTCTTCGGTTTCGTCGTCGTCGCCTACTTCGAGGTCGTCGTTTTCCAGATCATCGTCGCTCATGTTCTACCTCATGACTTGCGAAAAGCAGATTAGTTATAGCCCAGCTTTGCCCTCTGTCGAAGGCTGCCGGAAAAAAATCAACAGCCGCTGCTGACCAGCGGTTATGCCCCTTCACCGTGCAAGGTGGCGAGGACTTTACGGGCACCGCCATGATCACGGTGCTCGCCCAGGTAAACGCCTTGCCAGGTCCCTAACGCCAGTCGACCCGCCGAAATCGGCAAACTGAGCTGACAGCCAAGCACACTGGCCTTGAAATGCGCCGGGAGGTCGTCCAGGCCTTCGTCGTTATGCTCATAGCCGTCTGTTCCTTGTGGGATCAGACGATTGAAAAATCGTTCGAAGTCGCGACGTACCGCCGGATCGGCGTTCTCGTTGATGGTCAACGACGCCGAGGTATGCTGTATCCACAAATGCAACAGACCGACCCGGCACGCCTTGAGTTCAGGCAGGCCAGCGAGTAACTCGTCCGTTACCAGATGAAAGCCCCGGGGCCTCGCCCGAAGGGTTATCAGAGTCTGTTGCCACATACAGTTCTCCGCACGTCCGGGGCGCATTCTAGCGCGCTCAGGGAAAAAACAAAGGCCCTGATCATCCTTCAATCATGTAAGCCATTGGCGGCACAAAAACTCGCATCGCAAACGTCGTAAAAGCTGTAAGAAAAAACCTTTCAGCCTTTGCTTCAATGACAAACTCCAGACGAAAAAATGCCCGGCAAGCCGGGCAAGATTTTTTCATGCGCGTGCTTACAAGTTGTAGCCGCGTTCGTTGTGAAGCGCCAGATCGATGCCGACCGCTTCTTCTTCCTCGGTGATCCGCAGGCCCATCACGGCGTCCAGGACCTTGAGGATGATGAAGGTGACGATGGCGGTGTAGATCACCGTGAAGCCCACGCCTTTGCACTGAATCCATACTTGTGCGGCGATGTCGGTCACGGTGCCGAAGCCGCCCAGGGACGGTGCAGCGAATACACCGGTCAGGATCGCGCCGAGAATACCGCCGATACCGTGCACGCCAAAGGCGTCCAGGGAGTCGTCATAGCCGAGCTTGCGTTTCAGGGTAGTGGCGCAGAAGAAGCACACCACGCCCGCTGCCAGGCCGATAACCAGGGCACCCATCGGGCCCACGGTGCCAGCAGCAGGAGTGATCGCAACCAGACCGGCCACGACACCCGAAGCGATACCCAATGCGCTTGGCTTGCCGTGGGTGACCCACTCGGCAAACATCCAGCCCAGCGCAGCGGCGGCGGTCGCGATCTGAGTGACCAGCATCGCCATGCCGGCAGTGCCATTGGCCGCCGCAGCGGAACCGGCGTTGAAACCGAACCAGCCGACCCACAGCATGGCCGCACCCATCAAGGTGTAACCCAGGTTGTGCGGGGCCATCGGCGTGGTCGGGAAACCTTTGCGCTTGCCCAGCACCAGGCAGGCAATCAGACCGGCCACACCGGCGTTGATGTGCACCACGGTGCCGCCAGCGAAGTCCAGCACGCCCCAGTCCCACATCAGGCCGCCGTTGCCGGACCAGACCATGTGCGCGATCGGTGCATACACCAGGGTGAACCAGATGCCCATGAAGATCAGCATCGCGGAGAACTTCATGCGCTCGGCGAAGGCACCGACGATCAGCGCCGGGGTAATGATGGCGAACGTCATCTGGAAGGTGATGAACACCGCCTCAGGGAACAGCGCCGCAGGGCCGGTCAGGCTGGATGGCGTGACACCGGCGAGGAAAGCCTTGCCCATGCCACCGAAGAAGGAGTTGAAGTTGACGACGCCCTGCTCCATGCCGGTGGTGTCGAACGCAATGCTGTAGCCATAAATGACCCACAGGACGCTGATCAGGCCGGTAATGGCGAAGCACTGCATCATCACCGACAGAATGTTCTTGGAGCGCACCATGCCGCCGTAGAACAGCGCGAGGCCGGGAATGGTCATGAACAGCACGAGGGCTGTCGAGGTCAACATCCAGGCGGTGTCGCCGGAGTTGAGGACTGGGGCCGCCACTTCGTCTGCCGCCAAGGCCAGGCTGGGCATTACGAAGGACAACAGGGCTCCTAGCCCTGCGAATTTACGCAGAGTCATTTTGTTTTCTCCTGGGGCGTTGGGTTTGTGGCGGCTTAGATTGCGTCGGTATCGGTTTCGCCGGTACGGATGCGAATCGCCTGTTCCAGATTGACCACGAAGATCTTGCCGTCACCGATCTTGCCGGTGTTGGCCGCCTTGGTTATCGCCTCGATAACCCGGTCGAGATCCTTGTCGTCAATGGCGACATCAATCTTCACCTTTGGCAGGAAATCGACCACATACTCCGCGCCGCGATACAGCTCGGTGTGACCCTTCTGCCGACCGAAGCCTTTGACTTCAGTAACGGTAATGCCCTGCACGCCGATCTCGGACAACGACTCGCGCACGTCGTCCAACTTGAACGGCTTGATGATGGCAGTGACTAGCTTCATGAAAACTCTCTCCCGAATTTGATGGACTTGCCCCAGGAAAACAAACCCGTCTCAAGTCTAAGCGCAGTGCCTGGCTTTGTAACGCATCGTCGGCCTTACCTGCCCGTACGACGCCAGCTAACCGCTCCTTGCGAAACACTCCCCGCGTCTCGCCTGGCGCACTGCATTCGTCACAGCGACTGCATCAGTGCATGGGTCATCAGCATCTAAGCAGAAAGCTTGCCATCTCCACAAAACACTTTGATTTCAAGCCTTTGCCAACAGATCGCAACCACTTCACGACAACACCCAACGCGTTACGCACAACAACGGTGCGATACCGTCCGTCCCCATGCTCGAAAAGCGTGCATCCCTTGCCCGCGAATTTGACTATAGACACTGCGTGGTACACTGCCGGGCATTGCTACCAGGACATTCCCCCATGCTCGCGCCCAAAGACTTCCTCGACGCCCTGACAGGCACCGCCTCCCGCCTCTTCAGCGGCGACACTCCACTGCCGAAAAGCGAAATCGAAAGCCAGTTCAAGGCATTGTTGCAGAGCGGATTCAGCAAGCTGGATCTGGTCAGCCGCGAAGAGTTCGATAGCCAGATGGTCGTGTTGGCACGCACCCGGGCACGGTTGGAGGCTCTTGAGGCGAAAGTGGCGGAGCTGGAAGCGAAGCTGAGCCCACCAGCGGAAACTGAATAACTGAATAACTGAAGTAACTGATCCTTCCCATGCTCTGCGTGGGAATGCTTCCAGGGACGCTCCGCGTTCCGCCTCTGAAGCGACGCGGAGCGTCACCGTAATATCCCGTGAAAGTTTGCCCGCCTAACCACTCCACCAATCCCCTCTCCCCCGTCTACCCTTGAAAAACCCGCAGGAAGCGGCCTCTCGTCACCTCAAGGAACGACCATGTCCCTCTCCATCGTCCACAGCCGCGCCCAGATTGGCGTGGATGCGCCCGCTGTCACTGTTGAAGTCCACCTGGCCAATGGCTTGCCATCACTGACCATGGTCGGCCTGCCCGAGGCGGCGGTGAAGGAAAGCAAGGACCGGGTGCGCAGTGCGATCATCAATTCGGGGCTGCAGTTTCCGCCACGGCGCATCACGCTGAACCTGGCACCGGCGGATTTGCCCAAGGATGGCGGGCGCTTCGATCTGGCGATTGCGCTGGGGATTCTTTCGGCGAGCGTGCAGGTGCCGACGTTGACGCTCGATGATGTGGAGTGCCTGGGTGAGCTGGCATTGTCTGGCGCGGTCCGGGCTGTGCGCGGTGTATTGCCGGCGGCTTTGGCGGCGCGCAAGGCCGGGCGATCGTTGGTGGTACCACGGGCCAATGCCGAGGAAGCGTGCCTGGCGTCGGGATTGAAAGTGATTGCGGTGGATCATTTGCTGGAGGCTGTCGCGCATTTCAATGGGCATACACCGATCGAGCCTTACGTCTCCAATGGTTTGCTCTACGCCAGCAAACCTTATCCTGACTTGAATGAAGTGCAGGGACAGCTGGCGGCCAAGCGGGCGCTGTTGATTGCTGCCGCAGGCGCTCATAACCTGTTGTTCAGCGGGCCGCCTGGAACCGGAAAAACGCTGTTGGCGAGTCGCCTGCCCGGGCTACTGCCGCCGCTATCCGAAAGCGAAGCCCTGGAGGTGGCGGCGATCCAATCCGTTACCAGTTGCGTACCGCTGAGCCATTGGCCGCATCGGCCGTTTCGCCAACCCCACCATTCTGCCTCAGGCCCCGCACTAGTGGGTGGCGGCTCGAAACCGCAGCCGGGCGAGATCACCCTCGCCCACCATGGCGTCCTGTTTCTGGACGAACTTCCAGAGTTTGAACGCCGGGTTCTGGAAGTTTTAAGAGAACCATTGGAGTCCGGGCATATCGTGATTTCCCGGGCGAAGGATCGCGTGCGGTTTCCAGCGCGGTTCCAGTTGGTGGCGGCGATGAATCCGTGCCCCTGTGGATATCTTGGCGAACCCACGGGCCGCTGCTCCTGCACACCGGACATGGTGCAACGTTACCGCAACAAGCTGTCGGGCCCACTGTTGGATCGGATCGACTTGCACCTGACCGTCGCACGGGAGGCCACGGCGCTGAATCCCCCCGTGAAACCGGGAGAGGACAGCGCCAGCGCTGCATTGATAGTGGCCGAGGCACGCGAGCGCCAGCAGAAGCGTCAGGGCTGTGCCAATGCCTTTCTCGATCTACCGGCGCTGCGTAAGCACTGCAAGTTATCCACAGTCGATGAAAACTGGCTGGAAACCGCTTGTGAACGACTAAACCTCTCCCTGCGTTCAGCGCACCGGCTGCTCAAAGTTGCGCGCACGCTGGCGGACCTTGAACAAGCCGATGGAATTGGACGCGAACATTTGGCCGAGGCGCTGCAATATCGGCCGACAACGCTCTAGCCGGCATCACCCTTTGGTTAGATCAACCAACGGCGTCTGCCGCACCTCAGTTTCCCGCCCCGCCTGAATCTCGCCCACCTGCTTCAAGGCCTTATCCACAGCCGCCTTATCCGCCAACAAGCTGTAGCTGATGCGGAACTGCTTGTGTTCCTTCGGCGCAATGGTCGGCACCAGGTTCAGTGGCCGCTGATAACGGCGGTTGTAGGAAAAACTTGTTCCCGGCTCCAGCCCCGAGACATAGCCCTGGCCTTGGGTGTCGGTGTTTTTCCACAGGGAGAACACGGGCAGTGTCTGAGTGTTGAAGCCGACCGAAACTCCAAGGCTACCGGCCTTGTCATGCAGCACGGTCAACGTATCGCCCTGGGCATCGGCATACGGCACCACGTTGTAAACCGTCTCGTCGTAGTCCTTGGTCGGTGCGCGATAGGTTTGCCAGTCCGACAAATCGCCTTTGGCTTTATCGTTGAACGGTGAGACCTGTTTCACCGGCGCGACGAAGCGGGCGCCCTGTTCCAGGAACGGCGTGCTGAAGTTGCTGTGATACAGCGCCTGATATTCCTTCGGATAGTCACCGTTGTTGGTCAGGGTGTCGTTGAGAGCGAACGTTACGCTGCCGGGCTCGGTGACCAGCTCAGTCGCCACGGAGAAGTCGACTTTCTTGAACGCCTGCTCTTTCAGTTCACCGCGCAAGGTGATGGCGTACGGTGGTTTTTCATCGATGTGCAGGGTGACTGTGCTCGCAGGAATATTCGCGGCCCGACCGTGCAGGGTCAGCAGTTCGCCGTTGTCGACGCCGGGGTGGCCAACCCATTCGTAGCCGCAGCGGGTGACCAGCTCATTGAAACCTTCCAGCCAGCCCAGACCGCCGCGGCCATTGAGTTCGATGAAGGACGGATTGACCACTTCCTTGACCGGCGAATCCCAGCCCATGCGCACACTACCGACCGACGCCTGCAACACGTTCATCCCGCGAGTCGGCACCACGGAGAGTTTCATCCTGCCGTTATCGATCTCGACGATGCTGACGCCCTCTTGCCGACCGCCGTGCAGGGTACGAAGAGTCACGGAGAAGGGTTGGTCGGTTTTCACACCGAGTTGCTGGCTGGTGATCTGCCAGTTTTGCGCAGCTTTATCGCTGTCGAGCAGGACGTAATCCCAGGCCATGGCGTGGGAGGCGGACAGCGCGCCAAGGACAACGAGGAGTTTGAGCGAGGTCATGGGGGAAGCCTTTCTTGGAGTTGTGCATTTTTTATAGCGCTGATGAAACGATTCAGCAAGCTTAAAAAGCCCACGCCCGAGCCTTCCCACGTCAATTAATATTGACCTTATGCAACCTCCGCACGCTTACGTTAGTCTCATAAGGTTTAAACCTCCGGCAGACTGGCGGTGATATCATCATGGCATTAAGGCCGCCCGCCAAATGCAGGAGCACGTACAGACACATCTGTCTGTCATTTTTGCGCAACGGATCGTATGGAGTTTGAATGCGCGGGGCACTATTACGCAGCGGTAAGAGCGGGTCATTCACTGCCCTCGGCGAAACAGGTCAACCGGTCTACCGGGCAGCCCTGCAATTGCGCGAAGCCATTCGCCGCAAGAACCCCGAGTTGGTAGATCATCTGGCCATCCCTCAAAGCGATGAACTCGGCAACCGGATCGACTGGTACAGCGCCCTCGACGGCGACGTGATTCCGTGGAGCAGTGCGACCGAAGAAGAACGCGCCCCTGCCCGCCGCCAGCTTGAAGCCTTGAAAAACGCGCTCGAAGAATTGAGCCAGCGTTTCCTGGGTACGGACTCCGCCGAACAGCCGCAAGGCGACAAAGCCGTGTTCGGTAAGCTACTCAAGCGCGTGATTCATTTCCCGGACGAAAACTTCGTCTACCTGGTGCAAGGCAAACCGGTGCTGACCTTCTGGGGTTTCGAGCATGCCGGTACGGGCAATAGCGATCCCCTGCACTGCCTCTATCAGGTCCCACCCGCGTTCACGCTGCCACCCGAGGTCGAACCGCCTGTTGTCGCGCCCGTCATGCCGGTGGTTGCTCGTCCATGGTGGCGTCGCTGGTGGTGGTGGCTGTTGCTGCCGCTGTTGCTCCTGCTGTTGTGGCTGTTGCTCGGCCTGCGAGGGTGCGTTCCGATTCCGTTGGTGGCGGTAGACTTGCTGCCAGATAGCGTTGTGCCAGTAGAAAAACAGCCGGAAGAGCCGCCAAAGACCGGCAATGTCACGACGGTCAATGGCGTCCCGGTGACAGGCACCGTTATAGGCTCCAGCACTGGAACCGGCATCGGTACCGCCGTGACCGGAACCCATGACGTAGAGGCGCCGCCAGTCGAAGGCACCGAGGCTGATGCAGCGGCGGCCGACCTGGCCAAAGGCACCGAGGCTGATGCAGCAGCGGCCGACCCAGCCAAAGATCCGGCAACCGAAAACAAAACCGCGACACCCGAAAACAAAACCGCACCGCCGGATGTCACATCGCCCGAGGCAGAAAAACCCGCCGCCGCCAAACCCGGCCCTCCCCTCAGCATCCCGCCAGACGCCGCCGATGGTGCCGCCAAGTTTCTCGATGGCCAGTACAGCGCAGGCGCCGGGATACAGGACCGCAGAACCGGCAAGCCGCTGCGTCTGGAGTACCAGCTCAAGGACGGCAAGGGCCAAGTCACCGTGCACCAGGCCGACGGTTCGAAATGCAGCGGGCCAGTGAGCGCTACTATGAAGGGTGGCAGCCTGGCCATCGACAGCCAGGGCCAGGCCGTTTGCGGCGATGGCAGCACTTACGACATGCCCAAGGTCAGCTGCAGCAAAGGGGCGACCTCGATCGCGGACTGCACCGGCGGTTACGGAAAAGAACAATTCCCCATGTCCATGCGGCAAGTGGCCGAATAAAAACGGAATAACTCGACATGTTGCCTGAAGTCACTCAATTCGAAGACACCGTCACGCTGGTCAGCGACACCGGCATCCAGTTCATGGATTTCGCCCTGCGCCTGGATCCCCGCAAGGAACCGGCGGGCGAGTTCGCACCGATGATCAGCGGGCTGATCTGCCGCCTGGCGTACAACGAAGAGAAAGACTTCTTTTTCTACGAACCCGAACCGGAAAAGGTCGAAAAAGCCAAGCCTGCGTTCAGCGTCGACATGAAAAGCAGCCTCGATTTGCTCGACGGCATCTGGCTGCCGATTCCGTTTTTCCGCTTCATGCCGCCGCATCGCTTCGACGAAGGTCCGACCAACTGGTCGCGCATGCGCTTGGTGAAATTGGCGACTCCCGACATCGACGGTAATACCCACCGCCTGACGATGGCGTTCGACAGCCGTGTGATGCCCAAGCGTGACGGCACTGCCTATCTGGCGCCGAACGATGAAGACATCAGCTCCGGCGTGTCTTTCAAACTGGCGACCAAGGCTAGCGAAACCCGCTGGTTCCTGGCGCAACCGTGGGTCAACGAGTGGTTGCTGGAAGTGTTCAATGAGGGCAATGCCCACCGTTCGCGCGCAGAGCTGGACATCGATATCCGCGCCAACCATCACCTGGCGCACTACCTCAACTTGCTCAGCCTGTTGAGCAAACCGTCAGCCGCCCAGGAGTCGAAGGCCCGGGCGAAAGTTGAAATCCCCGAGCTGAAAGTGGTCGCCAACGACAGCAATGGCCTGGTCAAACCGATACCGGTAGACCTGGTGCTGGACGTCGGCAACTCGCGTACCTGCGGCATCCTGATCGAAAACCACGGTCAGGCCGGCTCCGGACTGAAGCAGAACTACGTGCTGGAACTGCGTGACCTGATCACCCCCGAACACACCTATAACCTGCCGTTTGAAAGCCGCGTGGAGTTCTCCCAGGCGTACTTCGGCAAGGACCACTGCTCGGTCAAGAGCGGTCGCCACGATGCGTTCCAATGGGCGACGATTGCCCGTGTCGGCAATGAGGCCAGTCGCCTGGCCAGTCGTCGTCGCGGCACCGAAGGCTCCACGGGCCTGTCCAGCCCGAAACGCTATCTGTGGGACGAACACGCCTATGGCCACGGCTGGCGTTTCAACTGCTCGTACATAAAGACCGACAATGAGCCGTACGCCACCGCCGCGCCGTTCTCGCACCTGATCAACGAAACCGGCGAGGCGCTTTACAGCCTCGAAGAAGACGATCGTCTGCCGGTGTTCATGCCGCGTTACTCACGCAGCTCGCTAATGACCTTCATGCTCGCCGAAGTACTGGCCCAGGCGCTGTCGCAAATCAACAGCCCGGCCCAGCGTTCGCGCCAGGGTCACACCCGTGTGCCGCGCCAGCTCAACAGCATTACCCTGACCGTGCCGCCGGGCATGCCGCAGGCCGAGCGCAGTATCCTCAACGAACGCATGCTGCAAGCCATCGGCCTGGTGTGGAAAAGCCTCGGCTGGCATGCCGGCGAGGAAGATCCACATCTGGATCAGGCTGTCAGTCCGCGCACGCCGATCCCGAGTATCCGCGTGGAATGGGACGAAGCGTCCTGCGGCCAGTTGGTGTACCTGTACACCGAGGTCAACGAGAACTTCGCCGGTCACCCGGAAGAGTTTTTTGACACCATCGCCCGGCCGGACAAGGTCGACCGTCAACGCATCACCCTCGCGACCATCGACATCGGCGGTGGCACCACCGACCTGGTGATCACCGACTACCGCCTCGACCGCGCGGGCAATACCGGCAGCGGCAGCAACGTGCACATCGTGCCGGAACAGCGTTTTCGCGATGGCTTCAAAGTGGCCGGCGACGACATCCTGCTGGACGTGATCCAGGACTTCATCCTGCCGAGTTTCGAAAAAGCCCTGCAGAACGCCGGCGTGAAGGCTCCGAACTCACTGATGTCACGGCTGTGTGGCGATGAATCGGTCAGTGCACAGGACATGATCCTGCGTCAGCAATTGAACCTCCAGGTGTTCGTCCCGCTGGGCCTGGCGCTGCTCAAGGCGTATGAGCATTACGATCCGCAGGTCCCGCAAGAAGTCATCCCGCAAAGCTACCGCCAATTGCTCGGTGACAATGCCATCAGCCAGACCGTGCTCGACTACGTCAATGTCGCCGTGCGTCGCGATGTCGGCGCCCAGAGCAGTTTCGACCTGTATGACGCGCCGATCAGCTTCGACCTGCAAAAGCTCCATGCCGCGTTCCTCAATGACCAGATCAACATCACCAAGATCCTGGGTGCACTGTGTGAAGTGGTCGCGCATTACCCCTGTGACGTCTTGCTGCTGACCGGCCGCCCTTCGCGCCTGCCCGGCATCCAGGCGTTCATTCGCAAGCTGTTGCCGCTGCCACCGGGGCGCATTCTGGCGCTGCAAAACTACCGCACCGGCGGCTGGTATCCGTTTCACAAGAACGGCCGGATCGACGACCCGAAAAGCACCGCCTCGGTCGGCGCCATGCTCTGCCTGTTGTGCGCCAACCACAGCGTGCCGAACTTCTACTTCCGGGCATCGGCGCTCAAGCCATATTCGACGGTCAAGCACATCGGCGTCATCGATCTGAACAACGTGATCAAGGATGCCGACGTGCTGTACCGCGACATCCAGTCCGAAGACTACAAAATCAAGCTACCTGAAATTGGCGTTGGCGACGCCGTCGACACACCGCAGCTGGAAATGCGCGGCGACCTGCGCCTCGGTTTTCGCCAGTTGGCCACCGAACGCTGGGCCGCTTCGCCGTTGTACACCTTGCGGTTCACCAAGGCGGGTCGGGAGAAGTTTTCCCGGGCAACCGGTGAAAACGGCAGCGCCCCGCTGCTCAAGGTGCGGTTCGAGGTCAAACCGGCGGACAAATACACGCGCAAGCAGGATCTGGTCAGCGATCGCCTCTCGGTTCGCGACATCGAATCCAACAGTAACAACGTCAACTTCAACCCGCGCAGCGACCTCGAGCTGGAACTCAACACCATGCTCGACGCCGGCCTGAGCGAGACCAAGTACTGGCTCGACAGTGGAAGTGTGAAACGCAAATGAATGACCTGACCCCCGATCAAACTCAGCTCTCTGCCAGTTGGGCCGCTGTTTATGAAGGCGCCGGTCAAGCGCTGGACTGGATTGAACAGACGCGCGGCAATGCGCCACGCCTGGACAGCGAAGCCGACAACCTGAACATCCGCCTGCACCGCGCCCGCAACCTGGCTCAAAGCCTCGGTCGCGTGGCCTGCACGCCGATGACCATTGGCTTTTTCGGCTTGTCCCAGGCCGGCAAGTCCTACCTGATTTCGGCCCTCGCCGCCGGTCAGAACGGCAAGCTGGAAACCGAGTTCGGCGACCATCGCCTGGACTTCATCAAACACATCAACCCGGTGGGTGGAGGCAAGGAAGCCACCGGCCTGGTCACGCGCTTCAGCCGTCGGGCGACGGCAAGCCAGGACAAGGACTTCCCGGTAGAACTTACGTTGTTCAAGGAAATCGAGCTGGCGAAGATTCTCGCCAACGCCTGGTTCAAGGATTTCGACCTTGAGCGGATTTCCTACGAGATCGACGAAGAGCGCATCCAGCGCGTGCTCAAACCGTTCGAAGGCCGCGAAACCGGGCCGCTGCAAACGGGCGTCAACGCCGACGATCTGGTGTCGCTGTGGGATTACCTGCGCGACAATTTTCGCAACTCGGTGAAGAAGCTTGAGCACCTGTACTGGCCCAAAGCGTTGCAGCTGGCGCCACGGCTGAATTTCCAGGAGCGGGCCGAGCTGTTTTCGATCCTCTGGGGTGAGCAAAGCGAGTTGACACGCGTGTACCAGAAACTGGCCGGCGCGCTGCACAAGCTGGGTCTGCCCGAGACTGTGTTCGCACCGTTGAAGGCCTTGGTGAGTTTCGACAACGACACCTACAGCCAGCGCGACAGCATCATGAACGTCGACATCCTCGAACGCTTCGGCAGCCCGCTGGACTTGCCGATCGAGGTTCGGCCGCTTGTTGGCGATCGCCTGCAAAACAGTCAGGCAATTGCGGTCGCGCAACTGGCGGCACTGACCGCCGAAATGACCTTCCGTCTGATCGAGGCGCCGGTAGATGACATCGTCAATCAGGTCGACCTGCTGGATTTCCCCGGTTATCGCGGGCGCCAGAAACTGCACGAGATCGCCGATTCCAACGACCCGCAATCCAGCGCCAAGGACAATTCCGTTTCCCAGCTGATCCTGCGCGGCAAGGTCGCCTACCTGTTCGAACGCTACACCGACAACCAGGAAATGAACGCACTGGTGGTCTGCACCAGTTCGACCAAGCAGAGCGACGTCAACGACGTGGGCCCGGTGCTGACCCGCTGGATCGAAAAAACCCAAGGCGCCGACTCGGCTGCTCGCAGCAAGCGCGATACTGGCCTGATCTGGGCGCTGACCATGCTCGACCTGCGCATTACCAACTCCCTGAGCCTGACACCCGATCAGTACGATGAGAGCTGGAACGGCATGGTCAAACTGACCATGCTGGAGCGTTTCGGCAGCCTGAGCTGGATGAACGACTGGGCCGGCACACCGTTCCAGAACACCTACCTGGTGCGCAAACCGCGTATGGATGCGGCGTTCATCGGGCAAGACGCGACGGGTGCGGAAACCGGCCTCAATGCCATCTATCAGGAACGTGTCAGCGCGCTGGGCACCAGCTTCGCCAGCAACGCGCTGGTGTGCAAACACATCAAGAACCCGGTCAACGCCTGGACAGAAATGCTGCGCAACGACGACGGTGGCATCAGCCACTTCAGCAGCAGTTTCAAGGGCGTGGCCAATATCGAATTTAAACTGCAGCGTATCCGCGAGCAATTGAGCGAATGCCTCGAAGGCCTGACCACTCACGGACTGAGCACCTGGTACCACGCTGACGACGACGGCGCCGCAGCCGCCAAGAAAGCCAAGGCGCAAATGATTCTGACGGGCCTGGGCCGTCGCCCCGCGGTACTTGGCGAATTGATCGATCAACTCGACATACCGAGCGAAGAGGTGCGCGACCTGTACCTCAGCGGTGTGTACGAAACCGATGATGAGCCGGTCGTGAACGACGAGCCGGTCACCCCGACACCGAGCCAGAGCCTCTACGGCAACGACGCCGGTTTCAATTTCGATTTCAGTGACGACCCGGCCCACGACGCGCCAGTCAGCAGCAAAACCGCCACCCCGGCACCCGAACTGCAAAGCAATGAGCACCGTTTCGCCAAAGCGGCGTTCAAGGCCTGGATCGCGCACCTGCGTGAACTGACCACCCGGCAAAGCCTGCTCAACCTGCTGGGGCTGGAAAAGGCCTTGCTGGAAGCTGTGGTCGATGAACTGATCACCGCCGGCTATCGCCAGGACTTGCCGGGGCAACTGAGCCGCGCCGTCCTCAAGCGCGCACAAAGTGGCGCGCGGCGCGATCAACTGGTCGAGCGCCAGGTGCTGGAAGTGCAGCGCGTGCTGCGCGATTTCGTGTCTTGGTTCGGCTACCTCCAGAAACCGGTGAGCGAGCGTCCGAACAGCCGCGCCGGTGCCAAGGAGCCCCTGTTTTCTTTCTACACCGACATTGGCCCGGGACAAGTGCCCGTACTGCCGGCGCAACCGGCGAATCAGGCGCAACGGTACCTGGGCGACTGGCTTTCGGGCCTGGCCTACATCACGCAGGACAATGCTGGCCATGGTGCCGGACGTGAAATCACCCCTGAACAGAACGAACGGCTGGGCCAAGTGCTCAAAGCCTTCGCAGCGAGATAAGCAATGCCAATTCGTGTCGACCTGCTCGCGTTAGAGCCCAATGTGCCTGGCCAGGCCCACCTTACTGTGAAGAAATGGCAGGGTGACGAGCAACAGCTGGAGTTTTCCATTCAGCGCAACCAGGACGGTTTTTACCTTCAGGACCACAAGGCCTGGAGCAACAATCCATTCTGGTTCAAGGTCTCGCGTTTCAACCTCATGGCCAACGGCGAAGCGTTGGAAACCCAGGTCGGACCGGACGTGGTTGACCCACTGCTGGAAGGCGGCGCCAACTCGCAATTCCAGATCGAATTGCGTGAACAGAGCCAAGGCCACGCCGACAAAGGCGTGGTTCGGCCAGGCGTCGGCTTGTTGCCGTCCACGGCCGGCGGCCAGACACGTTCGACTTACGGCGCTGTCGAACTGACGGCGCCCAGCGCACCGGCACCGGCACCGGAGATCCCGGAGATCCCGGATCTGCCTGAACTGACCCTGTCCACCGCCGAGCCAGAAGTGGAATTGGAATCGGTACTCACCGAGCGCGCCTATACGCCGCCTCCCGCACCGGTGAAGAAAAGCAACAAAGGCCTGATCGGCCTGTTGATTGTGGTGTTGCTGCTGGCGGCGGGCGCCGGATTCTGGTTCTACAAACGCACCCCAGCGCCTGCGGTTGCAGCCTCTGCCGCCGCACCTGCCGGCGCCAATGCTCAAGCCTGCACCCTCGACAGCATGAACAGCCTGCCCGAGTTGACCTTCGTCCAAACCTGCATCAAGGCGGCGCCGGACAGTGCCAGGTTGCTGGAGATCATCAACCAGGCCAAGGACAGTAAACATTGCGGCGTCGCCCAGCGCCTGTACGCCAACCGTGCCCAGGCCGGTGACGTGCTGATCGCCAACGCCTATGCCCGCGAATACGACCCTAAATACCTGAAGGCCAGCGAGTGCTTCCCGACCGCGGACAACGCCACCGCCGCCTACTGGTATGAAACCATCCTCACCCAGGACCCGAACAATGCCGAAGCCAAGCAGCGTTTCGAGGAGTTGCAGAAGTGATGCGTTCACCCATGAGTCGACTCCTGCTGAGCGGTGCCGCCTTGCTCGCGCTGTGCATCAGCCCGCTGTCCCAGGCCGATGACAAACCGCTGATCCAGGCCGGTAAAAAGACCCTGTTCCAACGCGTGCTGACCACACCGGGCTGCAAAATCAGCCCGACGGCGGGCGGTGCCGAAGGTGAAGCACAACCGGTCTTCAGCCGCTTCTATGTGTACGAACGTGCGCAAGCGAACAATGCCGAATGGCTGAAAGTCGGCCCCGACAGTTATGGCAAAACCATTGGCTGGCTGCCTGCCAGCTGCACCACCGACTGGAAGATGCAGTTGACGTTGGCCTTCACCAACCCGGCCAACCGCGACCGACTGCTGTTCTTCAAGGACCGCGCCACCGTCGAAGGCATCCTTGATGCGCCGGACCCGGTCAGCAAAGTTGCGCCGCTGCGTGCCACGCTGAAAAAGGGCCAGCAGGCCCCGGGCGTACTGGCTGAAGAACCTGAATACTTCGTCGACCTGCAAAAGCAGTTTTACCTGCTGCCGGTGCTCAGTGGCGAAGAAGTCATGACCGAAAGCGGTTTTCGCACGCGCCTGCTCAACGTCGCCTCCGTCAGCAAGCCGGATGACAAAAACGCCAAGGGCGGTGCTGCAAGCAGCGCTGCCGGCAGCAAGGAAGCCGAAGAGAAAAAAGCCAACCAACTGAAGGAATTCAGTGCGGCCGTGGTATTTGTCATCGACTCGACGATCTCGATGGACCCCTACATCGACCGCACCCGCGAGGCGATCCGCAAGGTTTACCAGAAGATCGAAGCGCAGAACCTCGGCAAGCAGGTCAAGTTCGGCCTGGTGGCTTTCCGCTCCAACACCCAGGCGGTACCGGGGCTGGAATACACCACCAAGATGTACGCCGACCCTACCAAGGTGAAAGACAGTGCCGACTTTTTCGCCAAGATTGCAGACCTCAAGCAGGCCACCGTGTCGAGTAGCAGCTTCGATGAAGACTCGTTTGCCGGGGTCATGGAGAGCATCGACAAGGTCGACTGGAATCAGTTCGGTGCACGCTACGTAGTGCTGATCACCGATGCGGGTGCCATCGAAGGCGACGACAAGCTGTCGAAGACCGGTTTGAGCGCTGCACAGGTGCGTATGGAAGCCGCCAACCCGGGCGTGGCGATCTACACCCTGCACCTGAAAACCCCGGCGGGCGCCAAGGACCATGCCAAGGCCGAGGCGCAATACAAAAACCTGTCGACCTACCCGGGCACCAACACTTCGCTGTACTACCCAGTGAACGCTGGCGATGTACAAGAGTTCGGGCGCAAGGTCGACGCCCTGGCCGGCGCGATCACTACACAAGTGAAAGCCGCCTACATGGGCGAAGACGCCATCGGCAGCGCGGCGAACGCCAAGCAGGACCCGGGCGAGAAAAAAATGCTCGAAGACGCAGCGCTGATCGGCCACGCCATGCAACTGGCCTATCTCGGCGAGAAGACCAACAGCAAAGCCCCGCCAGTGTTCAAGGCATGGATCACCGACCGCGACCTGATCAAGCAGAACATCCCGACCACCGACGTACGGGTGCTGCTGACCAAGTCGCAGCTCAGCGACTTGAGCGATGTGATGAAGCAGATTCTCGATGCCGCCAACGAAGGCCTGATTTCGCCGACGGACATGTTCAATCGCCTGCGTTCGGTGGCGGCGACCATGGGCGCCGATCCCAATCAGCTCAAGCAGAACAACAATGCCAAACTGGCGGACATGGGCGTCCTCGGTGAATACCTCGAAGACCTGCCCTATCAAAGCGAAGTGCTGAACCTGGATGAAGAAACCTGGAAGAGCTGGGATGGCCTGGCCCAGGAAAAATTCATCCGCACGCTGAACACCAAACTGCGGCATTACCAGCGTTACAACGCCGATGTCGACCGTTGGGTCGCTTTAGCCAAAGACAGCGATGCGCGGGACAACGTCTACCCCGTGCCGCTGGAAATGATGCCCTGACGAGACGCCGATGCTCGATATCAAGAACCTGCTGGTGCGCCGCGGTGAAGGCGCACAAGCCCATCAGGTGCGACTGCCGCACTTGCAGGTCGGCGCCGGGGAAATCCTCGCCATCACCGGTGAGAGCGGCAGCGGCAAAAGCACGTTGCTCGAAGCCATCGGCCTGTTGCTCGCGCCGGTGGAACTCGAGCGCTTCCGGCTGGGCCCGACGCACGCCCAGGATATCGCGCAACTGCTGGCCACTGACGACCAGCCTGCTCTTGCAGCGGTGCGCTCACGGCACTTGGGATTCATTTTGCAGAGCGGCGGCTTGCTGCCGTTCCTGAGCGTGCGCGACAACATCAGCTTGCCGCGCCGTTTGCTCGGGATGCCGGCCAGGAGCGATCACATCGACCACGCCGTTGACGTGTTGCGCCTGCAAGGGTTGCTGGATAAACAACCTCAGGCCTTGTCGATTGGCGAACGCCAGCGCGTTGCCTGCGTTCGGGCAATTGCCCATGAACCGCTGCTGCTGTTGGCCGACGAGCCGACCGCCGCGCTCGACCCTCACAGTGCCCGGCGTTTGTTCGAGTTGCTCCTGAGCCTGGTGTCGAGCATGGGCCTGAGTGCGCTCGTTGTGTCCCATGACTGGGCCTTGCTGAAAAATTTCGGCTTGCCGCGTCTCGGCGCTATCAGCCATCAGGGGGAGACGCTGTTTGAACCGATGGACTGATCGCTTGCGCCTGCTGGGCTCACTGGCACTGCAAGACCTCTGGCACGACCGCAAGGTCTCGCTGTGTATCGCCGCCTCCCTGGTGGCGGTGATCGCGCCGTTGTTGTTGCTGTTCGGGCTCAAGCACGGGGTGGTCAGCCAACTGCAGGACGAACTGCTGCGCGACCCGCGCAACCTCGAAGTGAAGATGCTCAGCAACGGCAACTACGACTCGGCCTGGATCGAGCGTTTGCGCCAGCGCCCCGAGACCGGCTTTGCACTCGGCCAGACCCGCTCGCTCAATACCCAGGCGGACCTGCTGATCGGCATGCAACGCTTTGTCGAAGGTGCGGAAATCATCGCCACTGAGCCCGGCGACCCACAGCTGAACCTGGCGTCCCTCAACCCCGTCGGCAATCAGGTGATCCTCAGCGCCAGTGCCGCGCAGCGCTTGCAGGCCAAGGCCGGCGACAGCGTGCAGCTGCGCGCCTTACGCCGCCTGGAAGGTGTCAATGAACGCGGCGAGATGACGCTGACGGTACTGGCCGTGCTCGACGGCGCCCGCTTCGGTCGCGCTGCCGGGTTTGTCGCCCCGCCGCTATTGCTGGATCTGGAGCGTTTTCGCGACGGTTATCAGGTCAGTGAATTTGGCGTTACCACCGGCAAGCCTCAGGATAATCTACAACCGCTGTACGCCCGCGCCCGCGTGTATGCGCGCGATATCGATCAAGTCGCGCCACTGGAACACTGGCTAAACGAACAACACATCGAGACGTCGAGCCGACTGGCCGACATCGACAACGTCAAAGCCATCAACCATGTGCTGGGGTTGATCTTCGGTGTGATCGCCATGGCGGCGCTGATCGGCTGCGTGGCGTCCATGGTTGGCGCGTTCCTGGCCAACATCGATCGCAAACGCAAAAGCCTGGCGGTCCTGCGCCTGCTGGGTTTCAAGCGCAGGTCCGTCGGCGGTTTCGTGGTCCTGCAAGCGCTGGTGCTGGGTCTGGCTGGCTACGTGGGCGGGCTGGGATGTTATGCGGTGGGCAGTCATTTGTTCGACTACCTGCTCGGCAGCAGCCAGGCCACCGGCACCTTCGTTTGTCACATTACTGTCTGGCATGGCGTCGCCGCCCTGCTCCTGACCTTCCTGGTCGCTGCCTTGGTGGCCATGATCGGCGCCCTGAGAGCCATCAACATCCAACCTGCGGAGAGTCTGCGTGAGCTATAAACGTTTTGGCTTGCTGTTACCCCTGAGCCTCGGCTACTTGCTCGACGCCTCGGCGGCGGGCTGGGAAGAGAAGTATTACAACCCGATGCCCGAGGCTGGCGACGTCGTGCTGCCGATGCCCTGCGAAGGCTCGATGGTGTTCCGCAAGGTGTTCATCCCGGTCGCCGGCCCGCTCGACGACTATCCGATCAACATCGGTCAGGACGGTGCGGAATACGGCTATGTCGAGCAGACCCGCCCGACCTTTATCGCCGGCAGTTTTACCGGCGCCAAGAGCGACAAGTCCCGCTACTACCTGATGGCCAAGTACGAGATGAGTCAGTTGCAATACGCCGCGCTGACCGAAGCAACCTGCCCCACCGCTGCCACCAAGATGCGCTTGCCGCAAACGGCGGTGAGCTGGGTGCAAGCCATCGAGGCCGCCGACAAGTACAACCTGTGGCTACGCAAAAACGCCGCTGGCAAGCTGCCCAAGGAAGACGGCGCCCAAGGGTTCCTGCGCCTGCCAACCGAGGTCGAATGGGAGTTCGCCGCGCGCGGCGGGCTGGAAGTCGGCGCTGCTGAATTCCGCGACACGCACTACCCGATGCCAGAAGGCATCAACGCCTACGAGTGGTTCGCCGGGGCGCAATCGTCCAACGGCAAAGTGCAATTGACCGGCCTGCAAAAGCCCAACCCGCTGGGCCTGCATGACATGCTCGGTAACGTCGACGAAATGATGTTCGAGCCGTTTCGCCTGAACAAGCTCGACCGCCAGCACGGCCAGGCCGGCGGCTACGTCGTCCGTGGCGGAAACTACCTGACCGCGCAGGCCGACCTGCATACTGCATTACGTAAGGAAGAACCGTATTACAATGCCGAGGGCCAGGTGAAAAACAAGACCACCGGCCTGCGACTGGTGTTGGTCTCCCCGACCCTCACCTCTCGCGAACGGGTCGCCAGCATCGAAAGCAGCTGGAAGAAACTCGGCACCGGAAGCAACGAAGCCGAATCCGCCGACAAAGGCACCGTGCAATCGCTGAACAGCCTCGCCTCGGGCGTCGAAGACAAAGCGCTCAAGGAAAAGCTCCAGGCCCTGGAGAACCAGCTGCGCGCTAGCAACCAGCAGCAGGAAGAAACCCGCGACCAGGCGATCCGCGCCAGCCTCAACCTGGGTGCGTTCCTGTGCACCAAGATGCTCGACGACGGCCAGTACGTGGACTTCCTGCAAAAGAACTACAAGCTCAACTGCGAAGGCGCGGACAAAGACACCAGTTGCGACATGCGTAAAGGCAAGCTCGAGGAGCAAAAGGATCGCCTGCACAAACTCAGCCGTTACTACGCCAGCAGCCTGGTGGAATCGGCTACCTTGTACGGCCAGCCACTGCTTGAAACGCAAGTCCCGGTGATGGAAGAAATCATCACCCGCAACAAGCAGTTGCAAGACCTGAAACCTTACTTGCGCACGCACTGGGCCAATCAGAAAGCGTTCCTGCAAAAGCAGAAAATCGACACTGCAGCCTGGTTGAACAGCTGCAAAACCGTCACTCAATAACAATGCGTCAACACCGTTACGTAGGAGTTTCACCATGTCGCGCAGCCTTTGGACTCGCTTCAAACTACAGATCGCTTTCGTAGTCGCCAGCAGCCTGCTAATGACCGGTTGCGCCAACACCGGCAGCTCCATGCTCGGCGAAGGTGAAGGCGACGGTACCGACCCGCGCCTGACCCAGGGCAATGACGCAGAGTTCTTCAGCAAGTCCGGATACCAGGCCTGCGCCGTCGGCGCCGGTGTCGGCATCCTCGCTTGCGCGCTGTCCAACAGCAGCAACAAAACCGTGTGCGTCATCGCTGCCGGTATTACCGCGTGTGGCGTGGCCATGGGTGCGAACTATTACCTGGATCAACGTCGCGCTGAATACGCCGACACCACCACCCGCTTGGCGAAGATGAACAGCGACGTCGAACAAGACACGCAGAAAGTGATCGCCCGGACTGAGACCGCTCAGCAAGTGATCAATGATGACCGTGCGCAAATTGCCCAGATCAAAAAGGACATCGCCAACAAGAAAGTCGACAAGAGCAGAGCCCAGGCGCAAATCGCCGGGATCGATTCGGACATCGCGCGCCTGCGCAAAGACCTTGCCAACATGCGGACCAAAGTCACCGAGTACCGCAAGGTGGCAGACGCCGAGCGTTCGCAAGGCAGCAGCGCCGAGATCAGGCAAGTGGAGATGAACATTCAGAGAATGAACCAGAAAGTCGTCAGCCTCCAGAAGGAAGTCGACGCGCTGTACAGCCAACGCTCCGCAATCACCCTGGGCTAAACACATGACACCAAGACAACTGATGGTCATCACTGCCGTCCTGGCCCTGAGCGGTTGCGCGACCCAGCCCGGCGAATGCGATGCGACCAATCGCGACAGCAGCATGCTGACCAAGATGAACTGCGACTATTCCGGTGGTTACAGCGATCAGGTCAAGCAGAAGGAAGAGGCCCTGAGCGAATCCCGAAAGCAAAACGCAATGTTCCGTCAGGTGTACGAGAACATTCAGGCCCAGCAGCTCAGCACCAAGGCCGACCTGGCCAGCCAGCAGAAATCCCAGGCGGCGCTGAATCAGTCGCTGACGCAGCTGCTGAACTCGCTCAAGGCCCGGCGTGGCAATGAAGCCCAAGTGCAGAAGCAGATTGCCGACCTCGAGAAGCAACTCAAGGCTACGCAAGTGGCGCCAACGGCCAAAGCATCGCCAGCGGCACTGGCGGCCAGGCAGCAAGAACTGAAAACGTTGCAGAAAAAGGTCAACCAGCTGCAATTCAGCCTCGGCTACGAAGAGTAACTTTTCACCCCGCAGGGCATCCCGACGGATGCCTGCACTTTTTCAGGAATCGTCGTCATGCAGCGGGTCATCAGGGATGCGCAAGCCACATCGGAGGGGATGAGTGCGCTGCAAGCCAAAGTCGCCCTCATCCAGAAACACTTTCCGCCGACCGTCGCCAGTCTGTTTGCCATCCCGCGGATGGGCAGCGGCGACGTGCTGGAATGGTGGACCGAACTGGGTGGCCAACCCACGCCTTATGCCGATCTCAACGAGGACGCGCAACGACGTTTGCTGGAAACCTATGAGGTGCGCCAAACGTCCCTCGCACAGCTGGCGGATGAACTGCAAAAACGCGGTCAACCGACGGAAGCGCAAGACCTGCGCAGCCTGCTCGGCACACCTGAGCTGGACAAACTCTACAGCCTCAACGGTGAGCCTTTGGTGGTGCGCTGGAACCAGCGTCCGCCCAAACCGATTGTGCCGCCAGTGATTCCGGTGGCACCGATCGTACCGCCGTCGCGGCGTGGCTGGTGGATCGCGGCGGCCTTGCTCGCGCTGCTGTTGCTGCTTCTGGCGCTCTGGCTCTGGTGGTTCCTGCACCGTGAGCCGGTGGTCGTGGCTCCGCCTATAGCGCCTGTGGCGCCGGTGGTTACGCCGGCTGAGAAACCGCTTGAGAAAACGGTTGAGCCCGCCCCCGCGCCTGTCGTGGAACCGGAACCGAAACCTGTTCCGGCACCCGAACCCACGCCAGAACCGGTGCCGGAGCCCAAGCCGGTCCCACCACCAAAACCGGCACCGGCCCCCGTACCGGAACCCAAGCCGGCCCCGCCACCCAAACCGGTTCCACCACCAAAACCGGTAGTGGCTGCCCCGCCACCAGCCCCGCCCCCAGCCCCGACGCTGGACAACTTCGCATGCCGCAAAACAGCGCCGAAATCAGAGGTCCCGCAGTTCGTGGTGGTGCTCGACACCTCGGGTTCGATGGATTTGAACATCAAGGCAGTGAGAGCCGACGAGGACTGGTTCTACGGTCCTGACATCAACAAGCTGCTGGACCCGAACCGCACTATGCGGCTTACCGCCAAACCCAGCCGCATGGACGTCGCCAAGGAGTCGCTGGCCGGCATGATCAACGGGCTGGACCCGAAGATTGATACACGCCTGATCACCTTTGCCGGCTGCGAAAGAACGCCGGACCGGGGTTTGTTCAAGTTCGGCGACCGCCCGCGGTTGATCAACGGGATTCGAGGCCTGGTTCCCGACGAAGGCACACCGCTGGCCGACAGCCTGGCCCACGCGGCGAGCACGGTCGACGGGCGCAATAACGATGCCGTGATCGTGATGTTCGTCGACGGCGAAGACGGTTGCGGACAGGACGTATGCGCGGTATCCCGTCGAATCGCCAGGGAACAACCACGCCTGCGGGTCAACGTGGTGAAAATCGGTGCGGGCGGCCCGTCACGCTGTATCGCTGAAAATACCGGAGGTCGGATTTACAACAGCACCAACGCAGCTGAGTTGGGTAACCTGTTGAAACAGGCGAGCAAGGAAGTATCCAGCAATGCCAAGTGTGATTAGCTTGGCGACGGATCCGCCATTGAGGCTTGCCGGCGATGATTCAGCTCAAGTGCTCGACCGCCGGTAACTCCATGGCCCGAACCTCGCCCAACAAAAAAACGCTGAGGCGGCGTAAACGCTCACCTCCGGGGCGGGTTTTCGGCCAGACCAGGTAATAATTCTCACCGCTGGCGACCGCCGTCGGCCACGGCAAACTCAGGCGACCCTGCGCAACATCTTCAGCCACCATCAACAAATCGCCCATGGATACGCCATAGCCTCGGGCGGCGGCGATCATCCCCAACTCCAGCGTGTCGAACACCTGGCCGCCCTTGAGTGAGACCTGGTCAGTCAGGCCCATGCGCTCCAGCCAGCTGCGCCAGTCGCGACGGTCGGGTGTTGGGTGAAGCAGTTCGGTGCTGGCCAGCCGTGCGACGTCCCACGGCTGATCGTTCAGAAGATTGGGCGCGCCCACCGGAATCAGTTCCTCTGGAAATAACAAAGTAGCCTCCCAGTCCGGCGGGAAATGCCCGTTGCTGAGGATCACGGCGCAATCGAACGGTTCCTGATTGAAGTCCACCGAGTCGATGTCCATCCACGCGCTGGTCAGCTGTACTTCATTGCCCGGTTGAAGGTGCCGAAAACGGCTGAGCCGCGCCAGCAACCAGCGCATGGTCAAGGTCGACGGGGCTTTCATACGCAGGATGTCGTCTTCGGCGCGCAAGGTATTGCAAGCGCGCTCCAGGGCAGAGAAACCGTCGCGAATGCCCGGCAGGATCAACCGCGCCGACTCAGTGAGTTGCAGGTTTCGCCCGCTGCGGTGAAACAACCGACAGGCAAAATGCTCTTCGAGCGTACGAATATGCCGACTGACCGCGCTTTGGGTAATCGACAGCTCTTCCGCAGCCCGGGTAAACGATGTGTGACGCGCCGCTGCTTCAAATGCGCGCAGAGCATATAAAGGAGGAAGACGACGCGACATCAGGAAAGCTCCTACAGCGGTTTTGAATACCCTAGCAGAAAATCTCCAGCATGAGTTTGAATCATGCCACCCATCCTTTTTATCCCTTTGTGCAATCCCCGTAGAGCGCCGAGAATCGACGCTTTCCTGTCTCCTTTGATAATCGAGCGTGATGACCATGCAGCATCCAGCGCGTATTGAACTCTGGGCCATCCTGCGGCTGGCGGGGCCGCTGATCGCCTCGCAGTTGGCGCACATGTTGATGGTCCTCACCGACACCTTGATGATGGCGCGACTGAGCCCCGAGGCCCTGGCGGGCGGCGGGCTCGGTGCGGCGACTTACTCGTTCGTGTCGATTTTCTGCATCGGCGTGATCGCGGCGGTTGGCACCCTGGTGGCGATCCGCCAGGGTGCGGGTGACATCCTCGGCGCGACCCGGCTGACCCAGGCCGGGTTATGGCTGGCCTGGCTGATGGCGCTGGTGGCGGGCTTGCTGCTGTGGAACCTCAAGCCGGTACTGCTGCTGTTCGGCCAGACCGAAAGCAACGTCCAGTCGGCCGGTCAATTCCTGATCTTCCTGCCGTTCGCCCTGCCCGGATACCTGAGCTTCATGGCCCTGCGTGGCTTCACCAGCGCGATCGGCCGGGCAACGCCGGTCATGGTTATCAGCCTGGGGGGCACCGTCGCCAACTTCCTGCTGAACTACGCGTTGATCACCGGGATGTTCGGTTTGCCGAAACTGGGGCTGATGGGCATTGGCCTGGTCACGGCAATTGTCGCCAACCTGATGGCGCTGGCGCTGGCGTGGCACATTCGCCGGCACCCGGCCTACGACGCCTATCCCCTGCGCCGGGGTCTGTTGCGGCTCAACCGACAGTACCTGAAGGAGCTGTGGCGCCTGGGGCTGCCGATTGGGGGCACCTACGCCGTGGAGGTTGGGCTGTTTGCCTTCGCCGCTTTGTGCATGGGCACCATGGGCAGCACGCAGCTGGGGGCGCACCAGATCGCCCTGCAAATTGTCTCGGTGGCATTCATGGTGCCCGCGGGGATTTCCTACGCGATCACCATGCGCATCGGTCAGCACTACGGCGCCGGGCAGTTACTGGACGCACGGCTGGCCGGAAGGGTGGGCCTGGCTTTTGGCGCGGTGGCGATGCTGTGCTTTGCGATGGTCTTCTGGCTGTTGCCAAATCAGTTGGTCGGGCTGTTTCTCGATCACAACGACCCCGCGTTTCGCGATGTCATCAACCTGGCGGTGAGCCTGCTGGCAGTGGCGGCATGGTTCGAGCTGTTCGACGGCACGCAAACCATCGCCATGGGCTGTATTCGTGGGCTCAAGGACGCCAAGACCACCTTCCTGGTGGGCCTGGGCTGTTACTGGCTGATTGGCGCCCCGGCAGCCTGGTGGATGGCGTTCCACTTGAATTGGGGGCCAACGGGCGTCTGGTGGGGCTTGGCACTGGGACTGGCCTGTGCAGCGGTGGCCCTGACGCTGGCGTTTGAATGGAAGATGAAGCGGATGATTCGGCGGGAGCCGGTGCCAGGACATTTCGACGCCATCCAGGCCGAATGAAAACTCTGTAGGAGCTGGCTTGCCAGCTCCTACAGGTTTTGTGTTCAGACCACGATTTCCAGCGGCGCCTGCTGATTGCCGTCAAACATCAGGTACTCCACCAGCTCCGCCAACGGCAACGGCTTGCTGATCAGATACCCCTGCACCTGATCGCAATCGAACCCGCGCAACAGATCCAGTTGCTCCGGCGTCTCCACGCCCTCGGCAACCACTTCCAGATTGAGGTTGTGCGCCAGGTTGATCATCGCGTGCACCAGTTGACGGTTTTCTTCGCGCTGCTCCATGCCACCGACAAAGCTCTTGTCGATCTTCAACAACGTGATCGGCAGGCTGTTGAGGTGCACAAAGGATGAAAAGCCGGTACCGAAGTCATCGAGGGAGAAGCGCACGCCCAGGCGCCCAAGGGCGTCCATGGTCTGCTTGACCAGGTCGCTGCGGCGCATGACCGCGGTTTCGGTCAGTTCGAATTCCAGCCACTGCGCTTCGACTCCGCGCTCGCTGATCAGCCGGCTCAGGGTCGAGAGCAACTGGCTGTCCTGAAATTGCCGGAACGACAGGTTGATCGCCATGTGCAACGGCGGCAAACCTAGCTCAAGCAACGCCTGCATATCGCGCAATGCCCGGGAAATGACCCAGTAACCCAGCGGCACGATCAAACCGCTCTGCTCGGCCAGGGGCACGAACTCGCTCGGTGGCAGCAAGCCGCGCTCGGCATGACGCCAGCGCACCAAGGCTTCGAGGCCGACGATTTGCCCGTCTTCAAGGTTCATTCGCGGCTGGTAATGCAGTTCCAGCTCATCGCGGCGCAAGGCCCGGCGCAGCTCGGTTTCGAGGTCGGCGATACTGCGGGCATTGCGGTTGATGCGCTCGTTGAAAATATGAAATGTGCAGCCCTGGGTGCTTTTCGCTTGCTGCATGGCGATATGCGCGTGCCACATCAACGGGTCGGCGCCCGCCTGCGCCCGTGCATGGGCAATGCCCAGGCTGGAGCCGATCAGCAGGCTTTCGCCGTCGACCCAATAAGGCTCGGCCAACGCTTCGGTAATGCGCTCGGCCATCCATTCGGCGCGCTCAGGAGCGCGGCGGGTGTCGATCAGCAAGGCGAACTCATCGCTGCCCAATCGCGCCAGTTGATCGCCGGCCTCAAGCTGGCCTTTGAGCCGCGCGACCACTTGCAGGATCAGGCGGTCACCGGCCTGGTGGCCGAGGGCATCATTGGCGTAACGAAAGTTGTCGAGGTCAAGATGGCCGAGGGCCAGGCCACGACCATCGTTTTCCGCCAGCCGCGCCGTCAAGAGGGTCTGGAAACCCTGGCGGTTGGCGATGCCGGTCAGCGGATCCTGCTCGGCCAGGCGTTGCAGGGTGTTTTCCAGTAAGCCGCGCTCACGCACATGGCGCAGGCAACGGCGCAACATGCCCGGGTCAAGATGGTCACGCACCAGCCAGTCGCTTACACCGTCGGGCGCGGTCACGGGTTCATGCTCGAGCAGCAACACCGTCGGCAGGCAGCAACGGCCCGGCGCCGGCTGGAGAGCCGGGATCGTCAACAACACCGCGCTGCGGTTGTCATCGAACAGACTGCTGACCGACTCCCAGCTCGGCGCACTGATGAGCACGGCCAAGCTCCCCATCGGAGCCAGACACTCGCGCAACAACGCTGCCCACGCTGGCTCTTCGGCCAATAGCAGCAAACGCAAGGGTTCGACAGGCGTAGACAAGCTAGCTCCCTAGACTCTGCAAAGATGTAGGCGACGGCATTATGCCGCGCCGATCCCTGATGACCAATGGACATCCGAGGCCTTTGTATCCGGAATTACGAACATTAGACGCGAATTCGTCGTGCATCCTGCGTGAAAGTAACAAAACCGGCAAATACAGATCGCGCTGTACGTCACAAGTCGGAGAGAGCAGCACAATTCTCTGAGCCTGTTAAAATGCCGGCCCATTTCGTGACTGACTCCTGAATTTACCTATGTCCCGACTCAATCCCCGGCAGCAAGAAGCCGTGAGCTATGTCGGCGGCCCTCTTTTGGTGCTCGCCGGTGCAGGCTCCGGCAAGACCAGCGTAATCACCCGAAAGATTGCCCACTTGGTCCAGAACTGCGGCATCCGCGCCCAGTACATCGTCGCCATGACATTCACCAACAAAGCCGCGCGCGAGATGAAGGAGCGGGTCGGCACCCTGCTGCGCGCCGGTGAAGGCCGCGGCCTGACGGTCTGCACGTTCCACAACCTGGGCCTGAACATCATCCGCAAGGAACACGCGCGGTTGGGCTACAAGCCCGGTTTCTCGATTTTCGACGAGACCGATGTCAAGTCCCTGATGACCGACATCATGCAAAAGGAATACTCGGGCGACGACGGCGTCGACGAGATCAAGAACATGATCGGCGCCTGGAAAAACGACCTGATCCTGCCGGCCCAGGCCCTGGAGAACGCGCGCAATCCCAAGGAACAGACCGCCGCCATTGTCTACACCCACTACCAGCGTACGCTCAAGGCGTTTAACGCGGTGGACTTCGACGACCTGATCCTGCTGCCGGTAAAGCTGTTCGAAGAGCACGCCGACATCCTGGAAAAGTGGCAGAACAAGGTGCGTTACCTGTTGGTGGACGAATACCAGGACACCAACGCCAGCCAGTACCTGCTGGTGAAAATGCTGATCGGCAAGCGCAATCAGTTCACCGTGGTAGGTGACGACGACCAGTCGATCTACGCCTGGCGCGGCGCCCGCCCGGAAAACCTGATGCTGCTCAAGGAAGACTACCCTTCCCTGAAAGTGGTGATGCTGGAGCAGAACTACCGCTCCACCAGCCGCATCCTGCGCTGCGCAAACGTACTGATTTCGAATAACCCCCACGAATTCGAAAAGCAGCTGTGGAGTGAAATGGGTCACGGTGACGAGATCCGCGTGATCCGCTGCCGCAACGAAGACGCCGAAGCCGAGCGCGTGGCCGTGGAAATCCTCAGCCTGCACTTGCGCACCGACCGGCCTTACAGCGATTTCGCGATCCTGTACCGGGGTAACTATCAGGCCAAGTTGATCGAACTGAAGTTGCAGCATCACCAGGTTCCCTATCGCTTGTCCGGCGGCAACAGCTTCTTCGGGCGCCAGGAAGTGAAAGACCTGATGGCCTACTTCCGCCTGATCGTGAACCCGGACGACGACAATGCCTTCCTGCGCGTGATCAACGTGCCGCGCCGCGAGATCGGCTCGACTACGTTGGAGAAACTGGGCAACTACGCCACCGAGCGAAAAATCTCGATGTATGCCGCCACCGACGAAATCGGCCTGGGCGAGCATCTGGACAGCCGCTTCACCGATCGTCTGTCGCGCTTCAAGCGCTTCATGGACAAGGTCCGCGAGCAATGCGCCGGCGAAGACCCGATCTCGGCCCTGCGCAGCATGGTCATGGACATCGACTACGAGAACTGGCTGCGCACCAACAGCTCCAGCGACAAGGCCGCCGACTACCGCATGGGCAACGTGTGGTTCCTCATCGAAGCGTTGAAAAACACGCTCGAGAAGGACGAAGAAGGCGAAATGACCGTCGAAGACGCGATTGGCAAGCTGGTGCTGCGCGATATGCTCGAGCGCCAGCAGGAGGAGGAAGACGGTGCCGAAGGCGTGCAGATGATGACCTTGCACGCCTCCAAGGGCCTGGAATTCCCCTACGTGTTCATCATGGGCATGGAAGAGGAAATCCTTCCGCACCGTTCCAGTATCGAAGCCGACACCATCGAGGAGGAGCGGCGCCTGGCCTACGTGGGCATTACCCGCGCGCGCCAGACCTTGGCCTTCACCTTTGCCGCCAAGCGCAAGCAATACGGCGAGATCATCGACTGCGCACCAAGCCGCTTCCTTGATGAACTGCCGCCGGACGACCTGGCCTGGGAAGGCAACGACGACACACCGACCGAAGTCAAAGCCGTGCGTGGCAATAGCGCATTGGCGGATATACGCGCGATGTTAAAGCGCTAGAATTGACCACATTTATTTAGACCTTCGGCGCAAAAGGCGCCAAACGAGGACAGCTTCATGGAAGCACTGCACAAGAAAATTCGCGAAGAAGGCATCGTGCTTTCCGATCAGGTCCTGAAAGTCGACGCCTTTCTGAATCACCAGATCGACCCGGCCCTGATGAAGCTGATCGGCGATGAATTCGCCACGCTGTTCAAGGATTCGGGCATCACCAAGATCGTCACCATCGAAGCCTCGGGCATTGCGCCGGCAATCATGACCGGCCTGAACCTCGGTGTGCCGGTAATTTTTGCGCGCAAGCATCAGTCCCTGACCCTGACTGAAAACCTGCTGTCGGCGACCGTCTACTCGTTCACCAAGCAGACCGAAAGCACCGTGGCGATTTCTCCGCGCCACCTGACCAGCAGCGACCGCGTGCTGATCATCGATGACTTCCTGGCTAACGGTAAGGCGTCCCAGGCGCTGATCTCGATCATCAAGCAAGCCGGTGCCACCGTGGCCGGCTTGGGGATCGTGATCGAGAAATCGTTCCAGGGCGGTCGTGCGGAGCTGGATGCCCAGGGTTATCGCGTTGAGTCGCTGGCGCGCGTGCAGTCGCTGGCTGGCGGCGTCGTGACCTTCATCGAGTAAAGCCGCCACACCGCATCTCCCCTGTGGGAGCGGGCTTGCTCGCGAAAGCGGTGGGTCAGTCGACATCAACTTTGACTGACACACCGC
>NZ_JBYTEO010000043.1:0-58741 GCF_058791355.1 Pseudomonas sp. EB271-G4-1 | reverse complement strand
CTAAGTGGCCGTTACCGCAGCAACGGATATGTACACCTGAAAGACAATTATCGCCTACCAGTACGCCTTCGCCGGCAAGCCTGGCTCCTACAGTAAAAGCGAAACCCTAAGTGGCCGTTACCGCAGCAACGGATACAAACCCGAATAAGGGACCCGCAGCCCCCTACCTAAAGTGAACAGCATCATGGAATTGATGGTTTTTTCGATAACAGATCGTTATCGGTTAATCCGAAAATGCCATTGGGAATGAATCGATTCGCGACAGTAAAGTAGCGCCTGGCTTCCAATCAGGGTTAGGAGACTGTCATGCCCGAACTGTCCGGACACAATTTCATCGCCGGTGGCCGCAGTGCCGCCGGATCGGTCGTGTTGCACAGCGTTGACGCGACGACCGGGCAAGCGCTGCCCACGGCCTTCTTCCAGGCCACGGCCGAGGAAGTGGACGCCGCTGCCAGGGCCGCAGCTTCGGCAGATCCGATCTACCGTAACTTGCCAGCCGCGCGCCGGGCCGAATTTCTTGAAGCGATTGCCAACGAGCTGGATGCACTGGGTGATGATTTTGTAGCCCTGGTCTGCCAGGAGACGGCCCTGCCGTCGGCACGCATCCAAGGTGAACGCTCGCGTACCAGCGGCCAGATGCGGTTGTTTGCCCAGACCCTGCGTCGCGGCGACTTCTACGGGGCGCGCATCGATCTGCCACTGCCTGAACGTCAACCCTTGCCGCGTGTCGATATACGCCAGTGTCGCCTGGGTGTCGGCCCGGTTGCGGTGTTCGGCGCGAGTAACTTTCCGTTGGCATTCTCGACCGCCGGTGGTGATACCGCCGCTGCGCTTGCCGCGGGCTGCCCGGTGGTGTTCAAGGCCCACAGCGGGCACATGGCGACCGCCGAACGGGTGGCCGAAGCCATCATTCGAGCCGCCGAGCAGACCGACATGCCCAAGGGCGTGTTCAACATGATCTTCGGTGCTGGCGTCGGCGAGGCGCTGGTCAAGCATCCGCTGATACAGGCCGTCGGGTTCACCGGTTCACTCAAGGGCGGCAGGGCGCTGTGCGACATGGCGGCTGCACGTGCGCAGCCGATCCCGGTGTTCGCCGAGATGAGCAGCATCAACCCGGTATTGGTATTGCCTCAAGCGTTGCAGGTTCGCGGCGAGCGTATCGCCAGCGAACTGGCGGCGTCGGTGGTCATGGGGGCGGGGCAGTTTTGCACCAATCCCGGCCTGGTCATCGGCATCCGCTCTGCGGCGTTCAGCGGGTTCGTGCAGACCCTCGCGGCTTTGTTGGCCGATCAATCGCCGCAAACCCTGCTCAATGCCGGTGGCCTGCGCAGTTATGTGCAGGGTTGCGAAGCGTTGCTGGCGCACCCGCAAATCACCCGGCTGGCCGGCCAGGCGCAGCAGGGCAACCAGGCTTGTGCCCAGTTGTTCCAGGCCGATGTCAGCCTGCTGCTGACAGGTAATGAACTGTTGCAGGAAGAAATCTTCGGCCCGGCCACCGTGGTGGTTGAAGTCGCTGATCGAGCTGAGCTGTTGGCGGCCTTGCAAGGGTTGCGCGGTCAGTTGACAGCGACATTGGTGGGTGAACTCGAGGAGCTTGAAGCGTCTGCCGACCTGGTCGCGCTGCTTGAGCATAAAGTCGGCCGCGTACTGATCAATGGCTATCCAACGGGTGTGGAAGTCTGCGAGGCCATGGTCCACGGCGGCCCTTGGCCGGCGACGTCGGATGCCCGTGGCACGTCGGTAGGGACTTTGGCCATCGATCGCTTCCTGCGTCCGGTGTGCTATCAGAACTTCCCTGATGCCTTGCTCCCGCAAGCCCTGCAGAACCGCAACCCATTGGGGCTTGCGCGCCTGGTCAATGGAGAAAAAACCACAGCGGCACTCTAGTCATCGTTCCATCGCCGAGTGAACGGTTCGCTCGGCCTGACCCATTCGATAAAAACAATCAGGCATGTCCACATGCCCAGGGGTTACCTCATGCAAACGATATCCGAGCAAATACCTGCGCAGGCGAGCGCTGGCGAGCTCGACTTTGAAGACCGGACCTACCGCAAGGTCATCTGGCGCATCCTGCCCGTCCTGCTCCTGTGCTATATGGCGGCCTACCTGGACCGGGTCAACATCGGCTTTGCCAAGCTCGACATGCTCAACGAGCTGCAATTCAGCAATACCGTCTATGCCTTGGGCGCCAGTATGTTCTTCTGGGGCTACTTCCTCTTTGAAGTGCCGAGCAACCTGTTGCTGCATCGCTACGGTGCACGCTTCTGGATTGCGCGGATCATGTTGACCTGGGCCGTGATCTCCATGGCCGTAGCCTTCACCGTACCGCTGGCGGGTTTTTTCCATATCGAATCGAGCACCATGTTCTACGTGCTGCGTTTCCTGTTGGGGATCTGTGAAGCCGGCTTCTTCCCCGGGGTGATTCTCTACCTCAACTACTGGTTTCCGACCCATCGGCAAAGCCGGGTGATGTCCGGATTCCTGATGGCCATGCCGATCAGCCTGACCTTGGGCGGTATCCTTTCCGGTTGGTTGATGAACAGCATGCAAGGTGTGCATGGTATGTCCGGCTGGCAGTGGATGCTGATCATCGAAGGCATTCCTTCGGTAATCATGGCGTTCGTCGTGATCGTCTGCCTGGCCAATAACATCGACTCCGCCAAATGGCTGTCGGCTGCGGAAAAAGCCTTGCTCAAGGCTAATCTGCAAACCGACAACCAGGGCAAGGCCTCGCGCTTGAGCGAAGTGTTCTTCAACCCGCGGGTGTGGCTGCTGGTGCTGATCCTGCTGACCTTCAACACCGGATTCTACGGCCTGGCGTTCTGGATGCCCTCGATCATCAAGAGCACGGGTATCACCAACAGCCTGCACATTGGCTTGCTGACCGCCATTCCCTATGCCGTGGCAGTCGTGGCAATGCTGCTCAACGCCCGCCACTCCAACCGCACCGGTGAGCGACGCATGCACGCGGCGATTCCGGCATTCATCGGTGGCGTCGGCCTGATCCTCAGCGCTTACTTTGCGAACAACCTGGTGCTGTCGGTGTTCTTCCTCAGTATCGCCGCTTCCGGGATTCTCAGCCTGATGCCGATTTTCTGGACCCTCCCGGGAACCGTGCTGTCGGGTGTCGCTGCGGCAGCCGGCATCGGCATGATCAACGCCTTCGGCAATCTGTCTGGCTTCACCGGTTCGATGATCACTGCCGTGGCGGAGAACCTCACCGGCAATATCAACAACGGAACTTATGTATTGGCGCTGTGCCTGTTCGTCAGCGGCGGGCTGATCCTGGCCATTCCCGCATCGATGCTCGGCAGGACTGCCAAAACCGCAATCACTCTCGCGAAGCTGGAGACGGCATGAACCTGCAGGACAAACGCGTGCTGATCACGGCAGCAGGCCAAGGCATCGGCATGGCCAGCGCCCTGGCCTTTGCCAGGGCCGGTGCCGAGGTGTTTGCCACGGACATCGATATCCAGGGGTTGGCGGGCGTCGAGGGCATCACTGCCCTCAGCCTGGACGTGACGTCAGCCCGTGCCATCGGCGAAACCAGTGAACGTATCGGTGGACTGGACGTACTTTTCAACTGCGCGGGTTATGTGGCCAGTGGCAACATTCTCGAATGTGACGAAGCGTCCTGGGCGCGTTCGATGGACATCAACGTCACCGCCATGTACCGGATGATCCGCACGTTCTTGCCTGGCATGCTGGAGCGTGGTGGCGGTTCGATCATCAACATGTCTTCGGTGGTATCGAGCGTCAAAGGCGTGCCCAACCGATTCGCCTATGCTGCCAGCAAGGCCGCCGTGGTGGGATTGACCAAAGCCGTTGCCGCTGACTTCATTGGCCAGGGCATTCGCTGCAATGCGATTTGCCCGGGTACCGTGGAGTCGCCGTCGCTGCGCCAGCGCATTGCTGTCCAGGCCGCGCAACAAGGCGTTGACGAAGCGCAGGTCTACCGGCAATTCCTCGACCGCCAGCCCATGGGACGAATCGGCAGCGCCGAAGAGATCGCCCAGTTGGCCTTGTACCTGGGCAGCGATGCGTCTGCCTATACCACGGGCGGTGTGCATGTCATCGATGGCGGCATGAGCATCTGACACCCGCTTTGCACTATTGCGTTCAAGCAGGAGAACCACATGAAACTGTTGCGTTATGGCGAAAAGGGGTCGGAGAAGCCGGGCCTGCTGGATGCCGACAATCAAATCCGCGATCTCTCTGGGCACGTGCAGGATATCACCGGGCAGGTCCTGAGCCCTGAAAGCCTGGCAACGCTTGCTGCGATCGATCCAGCCAGCCTGCCGATCGTTGCCGGGCAGCCGCGTATTGGTGCTTGTGTGGGGCAAGTCGGGAAGTTTATCTGCATCGGGCTGAACTACGCCGACCATGCGGCAGAGTCGAACATGGAAGTGCCCAAGGAGCCAATCATCTTCGGCAAATGGACCAGTGCCATCTGCGGCCCGAACGACAACCTTGAGATTCCGCGGGGCTCGCTCAAGACTGATTGGGAGGTGGAACTTGGCGTGGTCATCGGCAAAGGCGGGCGATACATCGATGAAGCCAACGCCATGGAGCATGTCGCCGGCTACTGCGTGATCAACGATGTCTCTGAGCGTGAATGGCAACTGGAGCGCGGCGGTACCTGGGACAAGGGCAAAGGCTTCGACACGTTCGGCCCGCTCGGCCCGTGGCTGGTCACCCGGGATGAAATTGCCGACCCTCATGCCCTGGACCTGTGGCTGGAGGTTGACGGCCACCGCTACCAGCAAGGCAACACGCGCACGCTGATCTTCAATGTGCCGCAACTGATTGCCTACCTGAGTCGCTGCATGAGCCTGCAACCGGGCGATGTGATTTCCACGGGCACGCCACCGGGCGTCGGGCTGGGCATCAAGCCGCAGCCGGTGTTCCTGCGTGCGGGGCAGACGATTCGCCTGGGCATCGCGGGCTTGGGCGAGCAGCGACAGGTGACCGTGCAAGCGGATTGACCAAGGATAACGACGCCGAAGGAGGGGGGTGTACGGACGTATCACCCACCCATTCAAGGGAGGGTAAGGCATGTCGCCCTTTGGGTAAGCTTCGAATACCCAATCTTTATGCAGGCGACAATTCCAATGAAAGTAATGGCTGCAGTAAAGCGAGTGGTCGACTACAACGTCAAAGTCCGGGTGAAGGCGGACGGTACTGGCGTCGACCTCTCCAACGTGAAAATGGCAATGAACCCCTTTTGCGAAATCGCCGTGGAAGAAGCGGTTCGCCTCAAGGAACAAGGGGTCGCCAGCGAAGTGGTAGTAGTCACCGTGGGTTCTTCGGGTGCGCAGGAGCAGTTGCGCACCGCACTGGCGCTGGGTGCTGATCGTGCCATTCTCGTCGAAGCGGCAGATGACCTGGGTTCGCTGGCGGTTGCCAGGCTGCTCAAGGCGGTGGTCGACAAGGAACAACCGCAATTGGTGATCCTCGGCAAGCAAGCGATCGACAGTGATAACAACCAGACTGGCCAGATGCTTGCTGCATTGAGCGGCTACGGTCAGGGCACGTTCGCCTCCAAAGTCGAAATCAGCGGCGACAGCGTAGCCGTCACCCGTGAAATCGACGGCGGCGCGCAGACCGTTTCCCTGAAGCTGCCGGCCATCGTCACCACCGACCTGCGTTTGAACGAGCCGCGCTACGCGTCCCTGCCCAATATCATGAAAGCCAAAAAGAAGCCTCTCGAGACGCTGACTCCCGACGCTTTGGGCGTTTCCACTGTCTCCACCAACAAGACCCTAAAAGTCGAGGCCCCGGCGGCACGCAGCGCGGGAATCAAGGTCAAGTCGGTGGCAGAACTGGTCGAGAAACTGAAAAACGAAGCGAAGGTGATCTGATGACTATTTTGGTAATTGCTGAACACGACAACCACACAGTGGCTGCGGCCACACTGAATACCGTGGCTGCCGCTGCCAAAATCGGTGGTGAGGTGCACGTGTTGGTGGCAGGTGCCGGCGTGGCTGCGGTGGCTGAAGCCGCCGCAAGGATCGTGGGTGTGGCCAAGGTTTTGCTGGCCGACAACGTTGCGTACGCCCATCAACTGCCTGAGAACGTTGCGCCGCTGGTGACCGGGCTGGTGCTGGAACAGCGCTCGATCTACAACCACGTCCTGGCCCCGGCGACGTCCAACGGCAAAAATGTCCTGCCCCGGGTTGCCGCCGCGCTGGACGTCGACCAGATTTCCGAGATCATCGCCGTGCAAAGCGCCGACACCTTCCAGCGTCCCATCTACGCCGGTAACGCCATTGCCACCGTGCAATCCAACGCCTCGGTGAAAGTGATCACCGTGCGCGCTACCGGTTTCGATCCGGTGGCCGCTGTTGGCGGCTCGGCAACCGTCGAAGTCGTTGACACGCTTTACGACGCCGGCACTTCCAGCTTCGTTGGCGAAACCCTGGCTAAATCCGACCGCCCCGAGCTGACCGCCGCCAAGGTCATCGTTTCGGGGGGGCGTGGTATGCAGAACGGTGACAACTTCAAGCACCTGTACGCGCTGGCGGACAAACTCGGCGCAGGTGTCGGCGCTTCGCGTGCGGCGGTCGACGCAGGTTTTGTCGCCAACGACATGCAGGTCGGGCAGACCGGCAAGATCGTAGCGCCGCAGCTGTACATTGCCGTCGGTATTTCCGGCGCGATCCAGCACTTGGCGGGGATGAAGGACTCCAAAGTGATCGTGGCGATCAACAAGGACGAAGAAGCGCCGATCTTCCAGGTGGCGGATTACGGGCTGGTGGCGGATTTGTTCGAAGCCGTGCCGGAGTTTGAGCGACTGGTTTGATTTTTCACGTGCTGAATTGGAGTTCGCTCATAGAGCGCATGCGCCGCCCAACCCGTACCAACAGCGGGTCATCGAGTTGTTCGCGCAAACGCGCCAGGGCGTTGCTCACGGTTGGCTGGCTGAGCGCCAGGCGCGAGGCAGCGCGGGAGACGTTCTGCTCGCGCAGCAGCACATCGAGGATGCGCAGCAGGTTGAGATCGAAGTTGGTTGTATTCACTTAGCAAATATCACGCATATGAAAATGAAATTTCTCAAATATTAGGCGGCTGCTTAGGGTGTCGGCAATCCTTGTTTTTCTACTTGGAATATGGGTGTGGGCAAACTTTTTGACGATGTGGAGAGTAGGGCATGAGTTATCAAGCGCCGCTGCGCGATATGCGTTTTGTGCTGCACGAACTGTTTGACGTGAGCGGGCATTGCCAGCAACTGGACAACGGTCTGGACCGCGACACCATCGACGGAGTTCTCGAAGAGGCCGCGCGGTTTGCCGCCGAAGTAGTAGCACCGCTCAACCGCAACAGCGACGAGCAGGGCTGTCGGTTGCAGGATGGCGAGGTGACCACGCCGGATGGTTTTCGCCAGGCTTATAAACAGTTTGTCGAGCAGGGCTGGGCGAGCATGACCGGACCGCTGGAGTTCGGCGGGCAAGGCTTCCCGCAGATGCTGTCGGCGAGTTTCCACGAGATGCTGATGAGTGCCTCGTTGTCGTTTCGCGTCTACTCCGGGCTGACCGAAGGCACGGTCCTGGCCCTGGATCGCCATGGCAGCGCCGAACTCAAGCAGCGATACCTTGCGCAACTGGTCAGCGGCGAGTGGACGGGCACCATGTGCCTCACCGAACCCCAGGCCGGCTCAGACCTGGCACTGCTGCGCACCCGCGCCCAGCCCCAGTTGGATGGCAGCTACCAGCTCAGCGGCAGCAAGATCTTCATCAGCGGCGGCGAACAGGATTTGAGCGACAACATCATTCACCTGGTGCTCGCTCGATTGCCGGATGCACCGCCGGGTATCAAAGGGATCAGCCTGTTCCTGGTACCCAAGCGGCTGCTCGACGCCGATGGATCGCCCGCTGCGCGCAATGCCCTGAGCTGCGGGGCGCTGGAGCACAAGATGGGCATCAAGGGTGCGTCTACCTGCGTGATGAATTTCGACGGCGCCACGGGTTGGTTGGTCGGTCAGCCGAATCAAGGCCTGGCCTGCATGTTCACGATGATGAACGATGCGCGCTTCCAGGTTGGATTGCAGGGCCTGGGCATTGCCGAAGCGGCATTCCAGGGCGGCCTGGCCTATGCGCGCGAACGCTTGCAATCACGCGCCATCAAAGGTCCCGTGGCACTGGACAAGCCTGCCGATCCGATCATCGTTCACCCTGACGTACGGCGCATGCTGCTGATCCAGAAGACCCTCAGTGAAGGCTGCCGGATGCTTGCGGCCTATGCGGCCAGGCAACTGGATCTGGAGCACGGCGCCAGCGATCCGGCGGCACGTGAAGCCGCGGCCCGTCGTGCCGCTTTCCTCATTCCTGTGGTCAAGGCGTTCTTCACCGATTGCGGCCAGGAGGTGGCCAGCCTTGGCGTGCAGCTGTACGGCGGCCATGGGTTTATCCGCGAGTGGGGCATGGAGCAGTTGATGCGCGACAGCCGCATCACCCAGCTTTACGAAGGCACCAACGGCATCCAGGCACTGGACCTGATCCGTCGCAAGTTACTCGGTGATGGCGGCAGCGAACTCAACGCGTTGATCGACGAGTTGGCCACGCAGGTGCATCAGGCGACGGCTCAGCCAGAGATGGCCGAGCGGGTCGGACAGCGCCTTGAAGAGTGGCGAGCGCTGGGCCACTCGGTGCTGCAAGCCTGTCGCCACGATCCCGAGGAAATCGGCGCGGTGTCGGTGGATTTCCTCGCCTACTCGGCGTACGTGATGTTGGCGGCGCTGTGGTTGCAGGCGGCTGTACGTGCCAGCCAGGCATTGGCGGCGGGCAGTGGTGACGCGGCGTTCTACCAGGCCAAGCTGCAATCGGCGGACTTTTATCTGCGCCGGGTCCTGCCACGGGCCGGCGCGCATCGAGAGGCCTTGCTGGCCGGTGCGGGCTGCCTGATGGCCATGCCGGAGCGATCCTTCGCGTTCTGAAAAACCTGGGCTGTAACCTCAAAAGGGGGGGGCGGCCCAGCCAGTGAGCTGGCTACGCTTGCCCCACCCGGATCCTCTCGTTCTCATTAATCCACCTGCCCAACAGATGGACACTCGAACGCCGGAAATCGCCCGGTCCCTATCCCTCACCCCCAGCGGGCGGCACGTTGCCGCCTCTGCGACTGATCGTTGGAGCGCAATACCATGCAAGACGCCGTTATCGTTTCCACTGCCCGCACGCCCATCGCCAAGGCCTTCCGAGGGGCGTTCAACGATTTCAAATCGCCGTCGATGAGCGCGGTGGCGATTCGCGCCGCCGTCGAACGCGCGGCCATCGAGCCGGGCGAAATCGATGACCTGGTGCTGGGCACCGCCATGCAAAGCGGCACTGCAGCAACCAATCTGGCGCGCCTGTCTGCCTTGGCGGCTGGCTTGCCATTGTCGGTCAGCGGCCAGACCATCGATCGCCAATGCGCTTCGGGCCTGATGGCGATTGCCATTGCCGCCAAACAGATCATGGTGGATGGCATGCAGGTGACCATCGGTGCCGGTCAGGAGCAGATCAGCCTGGTACAAAACCCGCACACGCAATTCGCCGCCAATGAGCAGGATGCCAATGTGCAGCGCATGGCCGAGCATGCCTATATGCCGATGCTGCAGACCGCAGAAATCGTTGCCCGGCGCTACAACATCAGTCGCGAAGCCCAGGACGCCTACAGCCTGCAATCCCAGCAACGTACCGCAGCGGCCCAGGCAGCCGGCTTGTTCGCCGACGAGATCATACCGGTCAGCGTGCGCAAGAAAGTCGTCGACAAGCAAAGCGGTGCCATTAGCTACGAAGATGTGCGCCTGACCCTGGACGAAGGCAATCGCCCGCAAACCACCCTGGCCAATCTGCAAGCTCTGGCGCCAGTGCGCGAAGGCGGTTGCATCACCGCGGGCAATGCCAGTCAATTGTCCGATGGCGCCAGCGCGTGTGTGTTGATGAGCGGTGCATTGGCAGCCCGTTCCTCGGTAAGTCCATTGGGCTTGTATCGCGGCATCGCGGTGGCAGGTTTGGCGCCGGAAGAGATGGGCATCGGCCCGGTGCTGGCAATCCCCAAATTGCTCCGTCAGCACGGCCTGCGCGTGGATGATATCGGGCTGTGGGAAATCAACGAGGCCTTTGCCTGTCAGGTGTTGTATAGCGCGCAAACACTGGGCATCGACCCCGCAAAACTGAACGTCAATGGCGGGTCGATCGCCATCGGTCATCCCTACGGCATGAGTGGCGCGCGCATGGTTGGCCACGCGTTACTGGAGGGCAAACGCCGTGGGGTGAAGTACGTGGTGGTGAGCATGTGCGTCGGCGGTGGCATGGGCGCCGCCGGTTTATTCGAAGTGCTCTGATTTTCCCGGGCGCGCCATGTCATCTGGACGGCGCGCAATTGGCAAAAATCAGTCGATCAGCTTGTGATTGCGTGCCCAGACCATGGCGTCGTACCGGCTCGAAACGCCCAGCTTGGCGTAGATGTTGCGCAGGTTCCATTTCACCGTGTCCAGGCTGATGTCCAGCGTGTGGGCGATGCGCTTGCTCGACATGGCCTGGGAAACGAGGCTGAGGATCTCGCGTTCGCGTGGCGTCAATTGCGGCGCTTGCCCGGTGGTCGTGGTCCGCCGCGAACGTGATGTCGGGAGGGGCGGCGCGCAAGGGCCGGTGAGCTTGCCGAGCAGTTCGTCGACGTACTGACGCAGGGGGGTGTCCAGGGGGCTTTGGGATAGACGCGAAAGCAGTTTCTCGCTCAATGCCCCTTCATCCAGCAAGGTACGGACCAGCCCCAGGCGTCGCCCGTTCTCCACGGCCTCACGGAGTCGTGCGAGGGAGTCTTCCGGGCGATCGAGATCATCCAGCACGCCGGCACGCAGCAGGTCGGCGAGCACGCCAAGGCGGTGGCGCTGGAAACTATCGGCGTAGTGTCTCACTTCGTCCAAGGCTTGCAGGGCGGCTTGGGAGTCGACGCTAGTGAGAATCCGCGCCCGCGCCAAAGCGGCAATGGCCGGCAGTTCTGCCCGGCCACCGTGCTCGCTGCTGTGGTCGCGGGCAATCTCTTCGAGGGTTTGCAACAACTCCACGGCCTGATTACGCTGGCCCTTGACCAGGCTCACGCGGATCTGTTCGCCCAATAACTGAGCCACTGGGCGAATTTGTCCGAGGCTGCGCAGGTGGGAAATTTGCTGGCGCAGGAAGGCGAGGGCGGTATCCGGGCCTTTTTGCAACAGGTCCAGGCGGCTGCGGCTGATGTTGGTGCGCACAATGACATCGGGAACGGAGGAGTGCAGTAAGCCAGAGCGGTTGGCGATCAACTCGCGCGCGTCATCGATCCGGTCAAGCTCGTAAAACGCATCGGCCAGCAGGCTGGCACAGAGGTTGGCGCAGATCGATCGATGCCCACCCTCGCGTGTGGAGCGCTCGAGCAGTTCGGATACCAGCGGTTCGGCCACGCCGATTTCGCCGCAAACGATATAGGTGGTCAAGCGTGCCGATTCCGCGACCAATGCCATGTCATTGCCGCGATCCTGCGGGGGTATAGGATGAATGTCGAACAGGCGTCGGGCATCGGCATAGCGTCCCGCCGTGTAATAGGCCACGCACAGTGCCGCCAGCAGCATGTAGCGTAAGAAGGGATTGTCCATAGGTGCATCACGCACAGGTTCCAGCAAGGCAATGGTACGCTCGCTGTCATCTTCCTGCACGGCGATGGCGGCATGGATCAGCGGTATGCCGCTGGCCAGTTCAGGGTGTTCGCTCAGGCCACTGGCCTGTAGACGCTCTAGCCAGGCTTTTGCACGTTCCGGACGCGAGGTCAGCGAAACCGTGATGCAGGCCAGGAACAGCAGGCGCTGGTGGCGAAACAGCACGTCCTCGGGCAAACGCTCCAACAGGCGTAAGGTCGGAGCGAGATAAGCCAGGCTCCAGGTCTTTGGCGCGCTCTGCTCTATCACCTGAATGGCAAACTCGACGTCGTCGCCCAGGCTGGCGTGGCGAACTGCCTCGGTCAGGCAGCTGTGTCCGGCGAACCAATGGGCTGCGAGGCGGTGCAAGGCACGGATGTCCTTTTTTCGACGCTCCAGGCGTGCGCTGAGGAATTCCCCGAACAGCGGCTGGAAGCGATACCAGGTCATGCGGTCTTCGGAGTCGACCCGATTGATCAGCAGGTTCTCGTCTTCCATGCGCTGAAGCAGTTCACCGGCGTTGGCATGGCCGGTCACGGCAGCGGCCATCGGGGCGTTGAAGCGGCGGAAGATCGACAACGTTTCGGCAACTTCGACCAGTTCTTCGGGCAGGTGCGCCACCACTTCTTCGCTCAGGTAGCTTTGCAGGTCGCTTGAGCGCCAGACCAGATCGTTGAGAATCGAGCGGGTTGAAGGGCGGTTCTTGAGCATGATGACGATCAGTTGCAGGCAAGAGGGCCAGCCGCTGGTCAGTTCCTGGATCAGGCTCAGTTCATCGGCATTGATCTTGTCCGTGCCCAGGTTCTCCTCCACGAAGGTGCGGGTCTCGGCCAGGTCAAACGGCAGTTCGACGCTTTCGATTTCAGCCAGTTGGTCCATGACGCGCAGTCGAGAGAGGCTTAACGGCGGATTGACCCGCGACACGAGCACCAGGTGCAGGTTGCCCGGACTCTGGTCGAGCAGCTTTTGAATCAGCTTGTGGGCAAGAGGGGTTTCCACATGGTGATAGTCGTCGACAATCAGGTAGAGCTCTTTGCTCAACTGGGTCGCAGCCTCGACGATAATCGCGACGCAGGCTTGCAACGCAGGCTCCGTGGTGTCCTCGCGGAGCAGGTCAACGTCCACTTCAATGCCCAACCGCCGCAATCCTTCGAAAAACGCTGAGCAGAAGGCGGTGTAGCCCTTGTCCTCGACCGTCAGCGACACCCAGGCCACTTCCGCGCCGGCCATGAGCCGGTCCTGGCGCCACTGCGCCATCAGGGTCGTTTTACCGTAACCCGCAGCGCCGGTGACCAGCGCCAATTTGCAATGCTGCATGCGCTGAAGCTGAGCGAGCAGCGCGGTGCGAGGCACATGGCGGGTACCGATGCGCGGTGGTGAAAACTTGGTCGAAACCAGATGTCTGGCTGGGGTGTCTGGCAACTTCTTATCCTCGCGCCACGGTCACGGCGACTCACGCGCCGGGCGAAACTAGCCAACCTGTCGATGCAGGTCAAGATTTTACGATAGCTGCAGTTAAGCGCTTGTGGGATCAGGAGGTGCTCCAGTCAGTTCATGTCCTTCCGCAATGGGAGGGACGAGCGGGTGGATTTGTTTTTTAAGATCCGCCAGGTCCCCAATCCGGGTGCCAACGAAGGAATCACAATGAAACTGGATAATAAAGTAGCCGTCGTCACGGGCGCGGCATCAGGGCTTGGCCTGGCCACTTGCAAGGCGCTGGCGGCCGCGGGAGCCCAGGTAGTGGGGTTTGACCTGGATCAACAACGGCTCGATGCCGCGCTGGATGGCATCACCGGTATCACCGGCATCGCGGTCGACGTTGCCGACGAAGCCAGTGTCAGGGCGGGTATCGATACGGTGGTGCAGCGCTTTGGCGGGGTGCATGTGGCGGTGAACTGCGCGGGGATCCTGGGCCCCTGCAAGACGCTATCCAAAGGCCAGCTGTTTCCGACCGAGCTGTGGAACCGGGTGTTGGGGGTCAACCTCACGGGGACTTTCAATATCATCCGCCACGCGGCGTTGGCCATGTCCACGAACACACCCGAAGACAGTGGCGAGCGCGGTGTGATCATCAACACCGCCTCGGGTGCTGCCCGTGAGGGGCAGATGGGGCAGGCGGCCTACAGTGCGAGCAAGGCCGGCATCATAGGCATGACGCTGCCGATTGCCCGCGACCTGGCTGAACACGGCATACGCGTGGTGAGCCTGGCGCCAGGACTGTTCGAGTCCGGGATGTCCGCCAGCATGCCGGAAAAAGTCTCGGAAACCATCGTCAACGGTTTGCTGTTCCCACGCCGCATGGGCCATCCGCAAGAATTCGCCGCGCTGGTGCGACATGTGGTCGAAAACGCCTACCTCAACGCGCTGACCCTGGACATACAGTGCGGCACTCGTTGAGTTGAACACGATCCTTGGCGGTGGCCCGGGTCATTATCGATCGCGTGAGGGCCTGAATCCTCTGTAGGAGCGAGCATGCTCGCGATAAACCCGAGAACGCCGCGGGGTATCAGGCTTGCCGCGTTATCGTTGACTTCCATCGCGAGCATGCTCGCTCCTACGCACACCGCAGCGACAAGGGATTGAGACAGTAGACGACCCTCGCGAGCGAGCGCGTGAGCGGCCTGAGTCTTCTGTAGGAGCGAGCATGCTCGCGATAAACCCGAGAACGCCGCGGGGTATCAGGCTTCCCGCGTTATCGTTGACGACCCTCGCGGGCATGCTCGCTCCTACAGGGGGGCGTACCAGGCTACGCCTTGTTCATCAAGAGAGACACTGACCTCACCGCGCAGCAACAAGTGGTTGAGGCAGGCCAGGGTTTCGCCGGTCGCCAGGGTGAAGCGGGTGGGGTCGTCGTTGCATACGGCGGTGCTGAACAGCAGCGTGAACAGATCGATGGCGCGTGCGGGCTCGTGCAAGCCTGCGCGTAACCGATCCAGCGCTCCCCATGCATCGGCTTGCAGTTGTTCGATGCGTGCATGCAGGCCCCGGAAAGGTTTACCGTGAGACGGCAGCACCAGCACGTCGTCGGGCACACGACGACGCAGGGTGGCCAGGGATTCAAGCCAGTCGCTCAGCGGATCGGCATCCGGCTCGCTGGGCTGCACCGAGACGTTGGACGAGATACGCGGCAGCACCTGGTCGCCGGATATCAGCAGATTGCGGTCGGCGTCATACAGGCAAGCGTGTTCCGGCGAATGGCCGGCGCCCACCACCACTTCCCATGAATGCCCGCCGATGTTCAGCCGCTCGCCGTCGCGTATGCGTCGGTAGCTATCGGGCAAGGGCGAGATCATGCGGCTGAAACTGCCGAAGCGCTGGCGGTATCGCTCCAGGGTCGGCCCGTCCCATCCGGCGCGCCGGTAGAACGCCAGCGTCTCCTCTGGCGCCGCGCGTGCGCTATCGCTGGCCAGCAGGCGGCCTTGCAGGTACTCCAGGCGCGTCATCCACAAGCGACTGCCGGTGTGCCGGGTCAGCCAGCCGGCCATTCCGACATGGTCCGGATGAAGATGGGTGGCGATGACCCGGGTCAGCGGAGCCTCGCGTAACGTGCCTTCCAGCAACGGGCGCCATAGCGCAACTGTCTGCTCGTCATAAATGCCGCTATCGACCAGTGTGGTGCCAGCCCCGTCAGCCAGGAGCCAGACGTTGATGGCGCCCAGGGACACCGGCAGCGGTAGCCGCAGCCACTGCACGCCCGGCGCTATCGGTTCGGGTGCTCCGGCGGTGGGCAGCATGGCGAAAGGGTAGCTGATCGGCGCGCCCGCGCTGGCCGGTGTGTCGTGCGTCATGGTGTTCTCCCGTTTGTTGTTACCGCCGCCGCACCCGGTCAGGTGCGCAATCAGCTCGATGGGCCAGACGTTACCGGAGGGGGGGTAGGGGGGGCACCCCCCTTTCAGAAAGGGGGGGGAGGACATCGGGCTGACGCTGGCACCCTTCGGAGCACTCGATCACTGATTGAGTGGCTTGCGAACCTGGATGTCCAGGTTCACCCAGGGGAGGAGGCACCCAGATGAATAACAAGAACAAATCGAATCAAAGTCATCCCGCCAGTTCTCATGCATTGAAGGCTACGGTCGTGGCCATGTGCGCGATTGCCTGCGGCAGCGCCAGTGCTATCGAGATCGATACCGGTAACGAAGACATCCAGCTGCGTTGGGACAACACCCTGCGCTACAACTTGGGTATGCGTACCGAAGGGCAGGACAGGGCGATCCTGGGCAACCCGAACAACGATGACGGCGACCGCAACTTCGACAAGCATCGACTGGTCAACAATCGCCTGGACGTACTCACAGAGTCGGACCTCATCTACAAGGGCAAGTATGGCGCCCGTGTCAGCGCCGCCCTATGGTATGACGCCGCCTATGCTGGAGATCTGGACAACGATAGCGTTGCCACCTCCAACCACCTCAACTCCAGTGGTCGCCCAGCCACCGGTCTAAGCCGCTACACCGACCGCTACTACGAAGGCCCGTCCGGTGAATGGATGGACGCCTTCGTGTTTGGCGAGTACGAAATGGGGGACATGCCGCTCAAGGCGCGCCTGGGTCGGCATACGGTCAACTGGGGTGAGTCGTTGCTCGGGGCTGGCGCCATCCATGGTATCTCCTACGGCCAGGCGCCACTGGATCAGGGCAAGGCATTGGCCTTGCCGGGGATCGAGGCCAAGGAACTGTACCTGCCGCGCAACCAGATTTCCGCGCAGTTGCAAGTCAACCCAGAGTGGTCGTTTGCTGCGCAGTATTTCTTCGAATGGCGGCCTTCGCGCGTGCCTGAGTCCGGCAGTTACCTGGGCTTCGCCGACATCTACCAGCAAGGTGGCGAGTCGTTCATCCTCAGCCCGACCCTGCGCGCCATCCATGGCGACGACATCGAGCCGCGCAACTCCGGTGACTGGGGCGTGATGACGCGCTGGAGCCCGGAATGGCTGGACGGCACCCTGGGGTTCTACGTACGCCAGTTCTCCGACACCCTGCCGCAGGTCATTCTGCTGGCCAACGCCCGCCCGCAGTACTACCTCAACTACGCCGACAAAATCGACATGTACGGCATCAGCCTGTCGAAGGAAATCGCCGGCATCAGCGTCGGTGCCGACCTCAACTACCGTCGCAACATGCCGCTGGTGAGTTCGGCGGCGCGGGTCACCTCGACCGCGCAACTGCCGGACGACGGCGACATTCTCGGCGCCCGTGGCGACACCCTGCACGGTGTGCTCAACGCTATCGGCACCGTCAGCCCGACACCGTTCTTCGATGGCGCCAATTGGTCTACCGAGCTGACCTGGAGCCGCTGGATCTCGGTCAACGACGACCCGCTGCACCTGTTCAAGGGCTCGTCTGCCTACAAGGCCGTACCGACCAACATCGACGAAGTGTCCCGCGACGCCTACGGCATCGCCATCAACTTCACGCCCAACTGGTATCAGGTGTTCCCCGGTGGCGACCTGTCGCTGCCGATCAGTTACTCCCAGGGCCTCTCCGGCAACTCGGCGGTGGCGTCCGGTGGCAACAAGGATGCTGGCAGCTACGCGGTGGGCCTGGCGCTCGATCTCTACAGTCGCTACCGCTTCGACCTGAAGTACGTGGACTACTTCGGTGACTACTCGACCAACCCGGTGACCGGCGCGGCCCTGACCCCGAGTGGCAGCCAGGCTTTGCTGGAAGACCGTGGTGCGGTGTTCTTCACCTTCAAGACCACGCTTTGAGCTGCGCTTGACGTAATCGCAAGTCCGCCCACGGCGGTCCCGCCGCGGACCGCCGTTGGTGCAATGCGCGCCCGCGCGCAACTGATGTGAGGTGACAACGTGTTCAAACAACTCTTGCGACCACCGCTGCTGATCCTGACCACGCTTCTGGCGGTGCCGGCGTTCGCCCAGTCGGGCTTTGTCTCGCCCCTCGACACGCCTGCGTTGCAAAGCGCCAAGGCGATCCAGGCACCCATCAACGCGTTGGCCAGGGCCGCAGGAAGGCTGATCGCGGCCGGCCAGCGCGGCCATATTCTTTATTCAGACAACGCCACCGACTGGGTCCAGGCCCAGGTGCCGGTCAGCTCGGACCTGACGGCACTGGCGTTTCCCACTGCCAACCAGGGCTGGGCCGTTGGCCACGAAGGCGTTGTGTTGCACAGCAGCGACTCGGGAAAAACCTGGACCAAACAGCTCGACGGTCAGCAGATCGCCGCGATCCTGCTCAAGCAATACGGCAACCCCGCCAACCCGGATGATCCCCAGGCGCAGCGCTTGCAACAGGATGCGCAATTGTTCGCCACCCAGGGCGCCGACAAACCGCTGCTGGACGTGTGGTTTGCCGATGAACGCACCGGGTTCGTCACCGGCGCGTTCAATTTGATCCTGCGTACCGAGGATGGTGGCCAGACCTGGACCGCCTGGCAGGACCGAATCGACAACCCGCGCAGCATGCACCTGTATGGCCTGCGCCCGGCAGCCGGCACGCTGTTCATGGTCGCCGAACAAGGCCTGGTGCTGAAACTGGACCCCGCCAGCCAGCGTTTCGTCAAGGTCGAACTGCCCTATGAGGGCACGTTGTTCGGCCTGCTCGGCGACGACCGTCTGGTGCTCGTCTACGGCCTGCGCGGCAATGCCTTGCGCAGTCTCGATGGCGGGGCAAGCTGGAGCACGGTCGACACCGGCATCAAGGAGGGCATCACCAGCGGCCTGATCGCCGAAGACGGCTCGATCCTGCTGGCCAGCCAAACCGGCCAATTGCTGCGCTCCACCGACCGCGGGGCAACGTTCAGCCGAGTCCCACTGGACCACGTGGCACCCAACTTCGCACTGGCACCCGCCGCCAACGGGGCCGTCGCCCTGGCGGGACTGGGTGGCGTGCGCGTGCAAAGCCTGCAACAGAACAAGCAAGTCGGAGAGCTGTGATGGGTATCCACAACGCCAGCGACAACCTGCAGTCCATCAGCAACATTGCTGATTTCAATCACCAGTCAGGCAGTCGTCTGGAGCGGTTGATCTTCAACCATCGGCTGCTGGTCATCCTGCTTTGCAGCGTGGTCACGGTCATCCTCGGCTGGGATTCGTCGCGCCTGACGCTCAATGCCGCGTTTGAGAAAACCATCCCGCTGAACCAGCCGTACATTCGTAACTTCCTGGAAAACCGCGACGAGCTCAAGGGCCTGGGCAATGCCGTGCGGGTGGTGGTGGAGAACCGCAAGGGCGATATTTTCGATCCCGCGTACCTGCAGGCACTCAAGCAAATCAACGATGAGCTGTTCCTGACGCCGGGTGTCGACCGGGCTAACGTCAAGTCCCTGTGGATGCCGGTGGTGCGCTGGAACGAGGTCACCGAAGAGGGCTTCGCCGGGGGACCGGTGATGCCAGACAACTACACCGGCTCCCAGGCCAGTACCGACGCCTTGCGCCAGAACATTGGCCGGGCGCAGTTGCTGGGTAATCTGGTGGGGACCGATTTCCGTTCCAGCATGATTTTCGTGCCGCTGCTGGACAAAGACATCAATACCGGCCAGCCGCTGGATTATTGGGAGTTGTCCAAGCGCCTGGAGGGCATCCGCGCGCAGTTCTCCGGTACCCAGGGCAGCGCTGACCTGGACATCCGCATTGTCGGTTTCTCCAAGGTCGTGGGCGATCTGCTCGACGGCTTGCAGCAGATGATCCTGTACTTCGCCGTGGCGGCGGTGATCGCCGCGCTGATCATTTTTGCCTGGACCCGTTGTGTGCGCAGCACCGTGCTGGTGCTGGGCTGTTCCTGCATCGCCGTGTTGTGGCAGCTCGGCCTGATTGCCCGCCTGGGTTACGCGCTGGACCCTTATTCGATTCTCGTGCCGTTCCTGGTGTTCGCCATTGGCGTGTCCCATGGTGCGCAGAAAATGAACGGGATCATGCAGGACGTGGCCCGTGGCACCCATCGGCTGGTCGCCGCCCGCTACACGTTCCGCCGCCTGTTCCTGGCCGGGGTCACGGCGCTGGTGGCCGACGCCGTGGGCTTTGGCGTGTTGATATTGATCGACATCCCGGTGATCCAGGACCTCGCAATCACCGCGTCCATCGGCGTTGCCCTGCTGGTGTTCACCAACCTGATTCTGCTGCCGGTGATGCTGTCCTACACCGGCGTCAGTCCCAAGGCTGCGGCGCGTAGCCTGCGCAAAGAACAGCGTGAAACGAGCGGGGCCTGGCGTCTGCTGGAGCGTTTCACCGAGCGCCGCTGGGCCACGGCATTGCTGCTGGGCTCGGCGTTGCTGACGGTGGCGGGCTTTGTCGTCAGCACCCATCTGCAAATCGGCGATCTGGATGCCGGGGCTTCGGAACTGCGACCCAACTCGCGCTACAACCTGGACAACGCCTATATCAACAGCAAGTACTCGCTGTCTTCCGACCAGTTCGCGGTCATCGTCAAGACCAAGGCCGAGGGCTGCCTGGAATACCAGACACTGGTCGATGCCGACCGACTGGGCTGGGTCCTGCAGCAAGTGCCGGGGGTGCAAAGCACGGTGTCCTTGGCCGATGCGGTGCGCAAGATCACGGCGGGTTCCTACGAGGGCAGTCCCAAGTGGATGTCGATCTCGCCCAACCAGGACGTACTCAACTATGCGGCGCGGACCGCGAGCACCAGCAATCCGGAACTGTTCAACAACGACTGTTCGGTGATGCCGGTGGTGGCCTACCTCTCCGATCATAAGGCGCAGACACTCGATCAAGTGGTGCAGGCCGCGCAAGCCTTTGCCAGCGCGCACAGCACGCCGGACCGCCAGTTCCTGCTGGCCGCCGGCAGCGCCGGGATCGAAGCGGCCACGAACATCGTGGTCAAGAAGGCCAACCTGACCATGTTGATGTACGTGTACGCGGCGGTCATCGTGCTGTGCTTCATCACCTTTCGCAGCTGGCGCGCGGTGGTGGTGGCCGTGGTACCGCTGGTGATCACTTCGATTCTGTGCGAAGCGTTGATGGTGCTGCTGGGCATGGGCGTCAAGGTCGCGACCCTGCCGGTGATCGCACTCGGGGTGGGTATCGGCGTCGACTACGCCCTGTATCTGTTGAGCATCCAGCTGGCCCGTCAACGTGCAGGCGACACCTTGGCCCAGGCCTACCGACATGCCTTGCGGTTCACTGGCAAAGTCGTGGCGCTGGTGGGCGTGACCCTGGCCGCGGGGGTGATCACCTGGGCGTTCTCACCCATCAAGTTCCAGGCCGACATGGGCATCCTGCTGACCTTCATGTTCCTGTGGAACATGCTCGGCGCCCTGGCCCTGATCCCGGCGCTGTCGCACTTCCTGCTCAGGAACGAGCATGTCTGCGGTTCGCCGACGGTCACCCCGGCAACCACAGACACATCCACCGTCATTGCATCCAAGGTCCGGACTGTACAGCGTGTACAGGCCGATCCGAACCCTGTCTGACCCCCTGAATTCATAAGGAATCACCATGAGCGATACAAACGCAGCGTTCCTCGGCGAACAGGAACTCATGATCCGCGATTCGGCGCGCAAGGTTGCCGCCGAAGTAGTTGCCCCCACGGCTGCCGAACGTGATCGCAGTGCCGCCTGGCCTCGCAATGAGCTGCAAGCCGTTGCCGAACTGGGCTTCCTCGGCATGCTGATCCCTGAAGAGTACGGCGGTGCCGGTGCCAGCTTCGTCGAGTACTGCCTGGCCATCGAGGAGTTCGCCGCCGCTGACACCGGCTTCGCCACCCTGATTCACGTCCATAACTCAGTGGGCCTGACCGTGGCGCGACTGGGTAACGAACAACAGAAGCGCAAATACCTGCCGGACCTGGCCAGCGGTAAACGCATCGGTGCCTTTTTGCTCAGCGAGCCGCACGCCGGCTCCGACACGGCAGCGTTCCGCACTCAGGCACGGCGCGAAGGCGAGCACTACGTCATCAATGGCAGCAAGCAATTCATCTCCAACGGCAACGAAGCGGGCCTGGGCCTGGTGCTGGCGGTCACTGACAAGGCTGCCGGCAAGAAGGGCAGCAGCCTGCTGATGGTCGACCCGCAGGAAAGTCCCGGTTACGTCGTGGCTCGCGTCGAGCACAAGATGGGCCAGCGCTCGGCCCATGTCGCGCAAATCCAGCTGGACCAATGCCGGGTACCGGTGGCCAACCTGCTGGGCGAAGAAGGCGCTGGCTATCGCAACGTGATGGGGTCGTTGTCGGAAGGACGGGTGGCGATTGCCGCTGTCGCCACCGGCACCGCTCGCGCTGCGCTGGACTCGGCGGTGGGCTATGCCAAGGAACGCGAAGCCTACGGCGAGCCGATCATCAAACTGCAAGGGGTGGCGTTCGACCTTGCCGACATGGCCGCGCAAGTGGATGTCGCCCACCACTACATGGTTCATGCCGCGCGATTGTGTGAAGCACACGTGCCCTGCGCCAAGGAAGCCTCGGTGGCCAAGCTGTTCGCCAGCGAAATGGCGGAGAAGGTGTGCTCCGACGCGCTGCAGATCCACGGAGGCTATGGCTACCTCAATGATTTCCCGGTGGAGCGTTACTGCCGGGACGTACGGGTGACCAAAATCTATGAAGGCACCAGCCATATCCAGAAATTGATCATCGCGCGCAGCCTGGCCTGACATGTGTGCAGCCCCCCTCTACTTGGAGGGGGTGACCGGACAGCTATCGGGCATAACCTGTTGTTCAAAGCGGGCTCGAATACGCCGGTGGATTCGCGACGATTGGCAGGGAACCAGACCATGCAGATACAGAACTCGACCGATGCACAGCGTCATGCAGTGGACAGCTTCCGTATCTTCCTTGCGACGGAGGTGGCGCCGGTCGCCAGTGCGTTCCGGGGTGGGCCGATTCCCCGGGAGAGAATGCGCGAAATCGCCCAGGGCATCGCCGAATTCGGCCTGCCCGGCGCCAGTATTGCGCCGCACCTGGGTGGCATGGGTTTATCGGTGGTCACCGAAGCCATGCTCCTGGCAGAGTTGTGCGTGGTTTCCAGCGAAATCGCCCACTGCGTCATCGTCAACATGCTCGTCGCCAGCGTCCTGGTCGAATTGCCTGAAGCGCAGCAACCGCTGCGCGAACGCTACCTGCCGGACTTGCTCGCCGGTCGCCGCTTCGGCGGCTATTACCTGCATCAGGCCGATGCTCAGGCAACGCTAACCGAAGGGGGCGTCAACGCCTGGACCACGGCGCACGGTTGGGTCATCAACGGTGCCCACGAGCGGGTGTGCAACGGCCATTACTCGGACATCCTCATTACCGGGATGCTGACCGAGGAGGGCGTGTCATGTCATGTGCTGGTGGACCGTGAGCAGCAGGGTTACTCCTCGCGCATCATCGACAGATCGACCCCGACCGGCACGTTCAATACCCGGGTGTCCTTCAACAATGTGCGCGTGCCGGCCGGCCATACGATCTGGCAAGAACAGGAAGGCCAGGCCGGGCTGCTGGAAAAGATCGACGCCGGCGCAGCCTTGCTGTCGATCGGCCTGGCCCGGTCGGTTCTGGAGGCGTGCATCAACAACGCGCGAAATCCTGACGATTGCGGCAGGGCGGCGGCATCGCAGCCGTTGGTGGCACTCAGGATTGCCGAGATGGCGACCCGAATCGAAGCGGCGAAACTCATGTGCTTTCAGGCCTATTCGCTGATCGATAACGACACTCCCTGCCAGATTCAGGCGTGCATGGCCCGCTGGCTAGCCAGTGAAACGCTGCTCAAGGCTTGCCAGGACGCGCTGCAGCTGCCCGGTGGCAAGGGGGTGAGCGCCGCATTGGACCTTGAGCGCATGGTGCGAGAGTCCATCGTGCTACCGGCGCCCAACGGCCTGACCGACCGGCAAAAATTGTCCATCGCCAAGGCGCTCACGGGCATCAGTACCGCGGGCTGACGGCTGTATTGACGGCGGCCACCCCGGCACGCCTGACTTATCACTCTGAACCATTCAAGGATTTTGTATGCGCTATTGCCTTGTTGCACTGTCTGTTGCCTTCGCCCTGTCCAGCAGCTTGTCATGGGCCGAGGACGCCCCGATCACGCCCGCAAAAGCTGCCAGCCCGACAACGGCGGCTGTCAACCAGGCGGTGCTCAAACAATTGCCGTTTCAGGATCGCGCCGACTATGAAGCCGCGCGGCGCGGGTTGGTCGCCGCCTTTGAGGGCGAAATCAAGGATGCCAATGGCAAGACCGTGTGGAATTCCCACCAGTACGACTTCCTCAAGCAAGAGCAGGCCCCGGACACGGTGAACCCCAGCCTGTGGCGTTTGGCGCAGCTCAATGCCAATGCGGGCTTGTTCCAGGTCACCGACAGAATCTACCAGGTGCGTGGTATCGACCTGGCTAACATGACCATCATCGAAGGTGACGATGGCCTGATCATCATCGACCCGCTCTACGTCACCGAAACCGCGAAGGCTGGCCTTGAAATGTACTACCGCAATCGCCCGCGCAAACCGGTGGTGGCGGTGATCTATAGCCACAGCCATGTCGATCATTTCGGTGGTGTGCGTGGGGTGGTCGACGAAGCAGACGTCAAGGCCGGCAAGGTTCGCATCTATGCGCCAGGCGGTTTCATGGAACACGCCATCCAGGAAAACGTCCTGGCGGGTACCGCGATGTTTCGTCGCGGCATGTTCCAGAGTGGCGGCGCGGTGGCCGGTAGCGAGCGGGGGCAGGTGGATTCGGGGATAGGCAAAGGTGTGCCGGTGGGCGGCACGATCAGCCTGATCGCACCGAGCGACCTGATCGTAAAACCGGAGGAAACCCACGATATTTCCGGTGTGCAGGTGGTATTCCAACTCACCCCGGGAACCGAGGCCCCCTCGGAGATGAACCTGTACCTGCCGCAAATGCAGGCGCTCTGTATTTCCGAGAACGCCGTGCGCTCGATGCACAACCTGCTCACGCCCCGTGGTGCCGAAGTGCGTGACGGTAAAGCCTGGGCGCATTTTCTCGACGACGCGCTGGTGCGCTATGGCGACAAGGCACAGGTGATGTTCGCTCAACACAACTGGCCGACCTGGGGCGGGGACAATATCCGCAACATGCTGGCCGATGAGCGTGACATGTACGCCTTTATCAACAACCGGACCCTGAACTTGCTCAACCAGGGCATGAATCCGCTGGAAATTGCCGACGCGGTGAAGAAGTTGCCCGGCGACCTCGATCAGAAGTGGTATGCCAGGGGCTACTACGGCACGCTGAGCTTCAACACCCGCGCGGTGTACCAGCGCTATCTGGGCTTCTACGACGGCAATCCGTCGACGCTTGACCCACTGCCTCCGGTCGAAGCCGGCAAACACTACGTGCAAGCCATGGGCGGGGCTGACAAGGTATTGGCGCAGATGCGCGCGGCAATGGACAGCGGCGATTACCGTTGGGCAGCCCAGTTGGGCAATCATCTGGTGTTCGCCGAGCCCGAGAACAAGGCGGCACGCGAAGCCCAGGCCGATGCGCTGGAGCAATTGGGTTACCGCAGCGAATCGGCGATCTGGCGCAACATGTACCTCACCGGCGTACAAGAGTTGCGTCAGATCAAGCCGCAGCAGGGCGCCCGTGCCACGGCCGACCTGATCCGGGCGGCGACGCCGACCATGTTCATGGACCTGCTGGCCGTGCGCATGGATTCGGACAAAGCCCAAGGCCACGACATGACCCTGAACTGGAACTTCGATGATCTTGACCAGCATTTTGCCTTGACCCTGCGCAATGGAGTGCTGACCTACCGCGAACAGGCCAGCCATGCCAAGGCCGATGTGTCGGTCACGATGAGCAAGGCCGTGCTGGACCGGATCAGCCTGCGCCAGCTCGACTTCCCGACGGCGCTCAAACAGGGGGATATCAAGCTTGCAGGGGACGCAGACCGCTTCAAGGCGATGCTCGGCATGCTGACCAGCTTCCAGCCAATGTTCAACGTCGTGACGCCCTGAGCGGTGGCACGTTGAGGCTCGTTGGTTGACGCACAAGCCATGCGCTGCTTTCCAGGGAAGACCCGGAACAACCCGGCGCATGGTTCATAAAAATAGAAAAAATCCATTATAAAACAGAGTGTTGAGGTGGTTTTACCGATACCGGAATACGGAAATGATTTTGCCTGGCGCGCCCTTAAACTGAATCCGCCATCAAGGCCGTTACGCATCGACGGCCAAGGCACGATCCCGTGAATCCCCGGAGACAGTCCCGTGACAAGAACAATAGAAGAACAGGTCGATCTGCTGCTGAGCGATCCGGCGGCCCTGGTCGGGCATAGCCTGCAAAACTGGAAGCAAATGCCTGCCGAACAGATCAATGCGCTGCAGCTGGCCGGGCTGAAACGGCGTTTCGGCGAAATGCGCGACCGTATCGCGGTGTTGAAGAAACTGGCGGACGCCGAGGGCATCGAGCGAATCGAACAACTGGACGACGTGGTGCCCCTGCTGTTCGAGCACACCCTGTTCAAGTCCTACCCGCCATCGCTACTGGAAAAAAACAACTTCGCCGCGATCAACAAATGGTTGGGCAAGCTGGTGGTTCCGGAACTGGCCGAGAAGATTGCCGCCGTCGACGTCACTGCGTGCAAAGGACTGGACGACTGGTTTGAAACCATGGACAGCGCCATTCCCGAGCTGTGCCTGAGCCATACGTCGGGCACTTCCGGGACGCTGTCGTTTTTGCCGTGCAGTGCCCGTGAGTTCGAAAAAGCTTCCCAGGTGCGCAAACTCTACGCCTGGAACATGACCGGCGCGGACACGCCGGACCCGGACCTGCACACGGCGTATCCGTACTACCGCAAAGGCTACCTCAGCCACCTGCGCGGCATGGGCTCGCTGGTGCGGGTACTGCTGCCCGATCTCTCACACTTCCACCCGGCCTATCCCTCGACCCTGTCCAGCGACGTACTGCGCCTGGGCGCCAGGCTGCGGGCCGCCCACGCCAATGGCACGCTGGATCGCCTGGTGGTGGCGCCTGAGCTGCTGGCCAAGAAAAAAGCCTTCGACCAGCAGCAGGCCGAGATGCCGCAGCACCTGGCGGCCTTTTTCGATGACATCGCGACCCGTCTCAAGGGCAAGCGCGTGTACATCGGCGGTACCTGGAACCTGCTGCACAACATGGCCGTGGCCGGCCTGGAGCGTGGCCTGGAAGGGGTGTTCCATCCCGATTCCTACATCATCACCACCGGCGGCGCCAAAGGCGTAGTGCCGCCCGAGAACTGGCGCGAAGACGTGATGCGCTTCCTGGGGGTGAAGACGCTGAACGAGTCCTATGCCATGTCGGAGGTGGTCAGTGGTTCGCACCTCAAATGCGAACAGGGCAACTACCACTTCTCGCACACCGCGATTCCCTTCCTGCTCGACCCTGAAACCAGCAAGCCGCTGCCGCGCCACGGGCGCCAGACCGGGCGCGCGGCGTTCTTCGACCTTGGTGCCGATATCCACTGGGGCGGTTTCATCACGGGCGACGAAGTCACCATCGAGTGGGATCAACCCTGCACCTGCGGGCGCCATAGCCGCTACGTGGTTGGGGCGATCCAGCGCTACAGCGAAAAGAACGGCGGCGACGACAAGATCACCTGCGCCGCATCCGAGCAGTCCCATCGCGAAGCGATGGATTTCCTCAACACCCTGGAAGGCTGAGCCATGTCCCATCCCATTGCTCCGATGATCATTCGTGGTCAAGTCATCACCGATAACCTGATCGAAGTGGGCGGTCGCGGCGGCGACCTGAGTTTTCTCACCCCCGACGCCAGCAAGTACATCGACCAGTTGCCCCTGGGCAATCCGGCGAAGCTCGCCGACCTGTACCGCTTGAGTTTCGACGACATTCTCGATTACGCCGTCGAACTCGGTGCGCGCCTGGACCTGGACAAGAACCAGTACCTGCAGGAAGCCTGTGAACTGTCGTTCCTCACGGCGCCGACCACCCCGACCATCGTCAAGGGCTCCTACATGGGCCTCAAGCACTTGCTGTCCCGTGAGTTCATCACCGAGATGGCAGAAAGCACGGTGGGTATCAAATACCTGGAAGGCTGGGTTCCGCAGACACTGCTCGACGGCACCGAACTGGAAGTGCGCTGCTTTGGCGCCCGGACCTTGCACATCGTCGCCGGCAACGCAGTGTCCCTGTCGTTGTGGACCATCATCCGCAACATGGTGCTGCGCAGCGACGCGATCATCAAGGCGCCGTCCAACGACCCGTTCACGGCGCTGGCCATCGCCCGCACCATGGTCGACATGGCGCCGGATCATCCGCTGACCAAACACCTTTCGGTGGCTTACTGGAAGGGCGGCGACGAGGCGTTCGAGCAGCGCCTTTACCAACCGCAGAACCTGGAAAAAATCGTCGCCTGGGGCGGTTTCGCCTCGATGAAGCACGTGACCAAATACATCCAGCCCGGCCTTGAACTGATTTCCCTGGACCCCAAGCGCAGCGCCAGCATCATTGGCCAGGAGGCCTTCTACAACGAAGAGAACATGCGCGAAGCGGCGGTGCGCCTGGCGGCCGACATCGGTGCAATCAACCAGAAGGGCTGTGTCTGCGCGCGTGTGGTGTATGTGCAGAGCGGCACGGACGAGCAGGGCCTGGAGCGGATCAACACCTTTGGCCAGTATGTCTATGAAGCCATGCTGGGCTTGCCCAATACCCTGAGCACCGCGCCCAAGCGTTACGACCAGGGCCTGAAGGCCCACGTCGACGCGCTGCGCCTGGATGACGAGTGGTAAAAGGTCATCGGTGGCAAGGAAGGCGAGGGCGCGATTATCTGCTCGCAATTGCCGGAACCGGTGTCCTTCGCCGCCAGCCTCGATGACCGGACTGCCAACCTGGTGCCGGTCGACGACTTGAGCGAAATGATGGCGGCGGTTGACGCCTACACCCAAACCGTCGGCGTCTATCCCGAAAGCATCAAGGATCAACTCAAGGATGTGCTGCCGCTGTATGGCGCTCAACGCATCGTTTCCCTGGGCTACGCCGCTGCCATGAAGTTTGCCGCGCCCCAGGATTCCATCGAGCCGATGCGTCGCATGGGCAAGTGGATTTCCAACCAGATCGCCGCACCAGAAACCAGTGCCGCGCCCTGGTTGCGGCCTTCGATCTGACACCATTCCCTGTAGGAGCGAGCCTGCTCGCGAAAAACGTCCAGGCAACGCGGGCATTCAGACACCCCGCGTCATCGATAGCGACCATCGCGAGCACGCTCGCTCCTACAGGGGAGCGCTCATTCAATCTGTGGAGAAATGAACATGACCACCTGCATCGGCTATGGCGTCCATGAAGCCAACGCTCCCCTCGAACCCCTGCGCTTCGAACGCCGTGAGCTGCGCGCCGACGATGTCGCCATCGATATCGACTACTGCGGCGTCTGCCATTCCGACCTGCATTACGTGCATAACGACTGGAAAAGCACGCGGTTTCCCTGTGTGCCGGGCCATGAAATCGTCGGTCGGGTCACTGCCGTGGGGCCTGCTGTCAATCGTTATCGTCCCGGTGATCGGGTGGCTGTCGGTTGCATGGTCGACAGCTGCCAGCAATGTGCGGCCTGCGAGCAACATCAGGAGCCGCATTGCACCCAGGGCATGACACCCACCTATAACGGCCTGGACCGCATCAGCGGCGAGGTGACCCGCGGCGGTTACGCCCAACACATCGTGGTACGCGAGCGTTTCGTGTTGCGGGTACCGCCGGCGCTGGATCCGCGCTTCACCGGTCCGTTGCTGTGTGCCGGCATCACTGTCTGGACGCCGATGCGCGAGCATGACGTCAAGACCGGTACGCGCCTGGCGGTCATCGGGCTGGGCGGACTGGGCCACATGGCGGTCAAGCTCGGCGTTGCGTTGGGCGCCGAGGTCACCGTGATCACCACTTCACCCGGCAAGGCCGAGGACGCCCTGGCGCTTGGCGCGCATCATGTACTGTTGTCGTCCGACCCGCAGGCCATGAAAACCGCCGCCAGCAGCTTCGACCTGATTCTGGACACCATCCCGCGCGGCCACAACGTCAACCCTTACCTGATGCTGCTGGGCCGCAATGGCAAACTTGTGCTGGTTGGCGCCCTGGAACCGCTGGAGCCGATTCACGGTGCATTGCTGGCGATCAACAACCGTTCGATCACCGGCGCGTTGATCGGTGGACTGGAGCAGACCCAGGAGTTGCTGGACTTCTGCGCCGAGCATCAAGTGCTGCCAAGTTGCGAAATGATCGACATCCAGGACATCAACCAGGCGTTCACCCGCATGCAGAACAATGACGTGAAGTATCGATTCGTGATCGACATGGCGTCGCTCAAGGATGTCGACGTGGCCTGACATCGGTTCTCCCCTCGGCTAGCATCCTCATACCTCCCTTAACGAGAGGGGCGGTATGGGGCTGGCAGAGGCATAACGGTTCGTTCATGGACCACGATGGAGAACAACAATGTCCGTTAGATCGCACCTTATGCGCTGCAGTGGCGCTTTTGCCGCTTCCGTCCTCGCGTTGGCCATCCAGGCCGGAGCAGCCTGCGCAGACGAAGCACCTCCCGCCTCGCCACCTGCCTTCACCGATCAACAAGTCAGCGATGCCTATATCTACCTGCTCGGGCGCTTGCTGGTCATGCGCCAGCAGCAGCTGGACTTTCAGGACGGCATGACCTGGAACCAGTTGGTGCACCGTAAACCCGGTGCGGTTGACTGGCCCAATCCCAATCTCGACGTCGCCTATTCGGAAGCCTGGATCGCCGTCGATGAACGCAGTTGTACCCAGGTAAGCGTGCCGAAGGTCACCAATCGCTATTACACGGTGCAATTTCTCAATGGCTGGGGGGAAACCCTGGCCAACATAAATGAACGTGTGTTCGCCGACCATCCGTATGGTGAGTTCGCGGTGTGCCTCAGAGGTGCAAAAGTGGATCTGCCGGCCAATACCCGGCGAATCGACCTGCCCGTACGCACGGCCCGGGTGCTGTCGCGGGTCGAGTTGGGGGCCGATCGGCAGGTGGCCGAGCAACTGCAGCATCAGTTCACAATGCGCGCGACGGGCTCGCCAGAGCTGCCGTCGACACCGCACGGGCCGGTATTCGAGCTGTACAGGTTGCCGACGGTGGAGGCCTTCGATGCCGCTGCGGCGGCACTTGAGGAGCCCGATCTCAATCCAGGCATGCAGACGCTGCAAGCGCAAGTGCGTGCCATTGCCGAACAGATCAAGCAACCTGGCGAACGTGCGCGCATCGACCAGCAAATCAAGACCCGTACCTTTGCGGCCCTTGCCAGCGCAGCGGCCACCATCGGTCCGGGTACCGTGCGCAACGGTTGGGTGCGCCCGGCGGTTTCCGGGGCTTATGGCGAGGATTACCTGACCCGGACGCTGATCGATCTGGGCGGCATCTGGGCCAACACCAGCGCGGAGGTCAACTATTACCGTGGCGCGCGGGATGCTGATGGTCAGGTCCTTGATGGCGGGAAAAGCTACTCGCTGACATTCCCGCGTGAACAATTGCCTTCCGGGTTCGCACGGTACTTCTGGTCCGTCACGGCCACTAACAGCAAAACCTTCCGGGTGTTGCCCAACGCGCTTGACCGCTTTTTGCTGAACAACCAATCCGACCTTCACTACAACGCCGATGGCTCCCTCACGCTGTATTTCGGACCGCAATTGCCCCAGGGCGCGGCCGAAAACAATTGGCTGCCGACGGTGGCAGGCGAGCCGTTCCGACTGATGCTGCGCTACTACGGCGGCAAGGGCCCGGTGGCCAGCGGCGAATATTTCCCCCCGGCGCTGGTGCGGCTATGAGGCGCTGACCTGTAGGAGCGGGCTTGCCCGCGATGGTCGTTAACGATAACGCGGGCTACCTGGATGCCCGCGTTGCCCGGCGTTTTTCGCGAGCAGGCTCATTCCCACAACGGCCGGGCCCGCCAACCCAGGCCAGCCTGACGAAAAAAAGCCCTGATGTCCCCAGCCTGACCAAGGGCGGTAGGGGACATCAGGGCGAAAACGAAGGGGTAAACGTTCAGAACAAACAGAGGTTCAGGACACGCAACGCGCCTTGTCTTTCCAGTACTTTTCACGCACCTGACGGCGCAGCACCTTGCCCACCACACTGAGCGGCAGGGCCTCGACGAACTGGATGGACTTGGGCGCCTTGAAGCGGCCCAGGCGACCCTTGACGTGTTCGATCAGCGCGTCGACCGACACGACCTGGCCATTCTTGAGGATCACTTCGGCGTGCACCGCCTCACCCCATTCCTCATGGGGAATGCCCACGACGGCCGAGTTCAGCACCGCGGGGTGAGCATTGAGCGCCGCTTCCACCTCGATGGCATACACGTTGAAACCACCGGTGATGATCATGTCCTTCTTGCGGTCGACCAGGTACAGGAAACCCTCCTGATCGATGTAGCCCAGGTCGCCGGATTTCCAGTAACCATTGTGGAACTCCTGCGCGGTGCCTTGCGGGTTGTTGAAGTAACCCGAAATGGTGCCCCGGGACCGCACCCACAGCTCACCCGTGGTGCCCAGCGGAACTTCCTGGCCATTGTCATCGACGATCAGGATCTCGGCACCGACGGCGATGCGCCCGGCCGAGGACAGCTGCTTCTCGTTCTGGGTCAAGTGGTCGGCCTTGCCCAGCAACGCTACGGCGTGCAAACACTCAGTGGCGCCATAAATCTGCATGAAAATATTGCCGAAGCGCTCCTGGGCCTGGCGCAGTTTCGCCGGGCTCATTGGTGCGGCCCCATAGGCCATGGTCTGCAGTGAGGACAGGTCAAACTCGCGCGCCTCGGGCAATTCCAGCAGGCGATAGATCATGGTTGGCACGAGCAGGGTCATGGTGACCTTTTCCGCTTCGATATTGCGGCACAGGCGAGCCAGGTCCGGGATGTTCTGGGTCAGGGTGCAGCCGCCGCGAAACAGCGTCGGCAGCAGGCCCAGCCCGGAGCCGTGGCTGATCGGCGCCATGTGCAGGAAGCGGGTATCCGGCTGATAGGGTTGCTCGGCTTCCAGATACATCGAATCGCGCAGCGCCATCCAGTTTTCGATGGTGTAGGCAACACACTTGCTCTGGCCGGTGGTGCCCCCGGTGAAGCGATAGACCAGGGTGTCCTTTTGTGTGTCGTTGTCGACGCCCGGATTGTGATCCGGCACGCCTTCGAGCAGGTCCCAGAAGTACAGCAACCCGTCACGCGGGTGTTCGGGAGGATCCATGCAGACGACGGTGATGCCTTGATCGTGAAGCGCATCAAAGTAACGATCGATCAACGCGTTTTCGATGAACACCACTTTTGGGCGCAGGAACTCTATTTGCCAGCGGTGCTCCTCGAACGCGTCGCGATAGTTCGCGTAGGCCGCGGCGGCGTCGCCCTTGAGCGCCGTCCAGGCATGGAACAGCGAGATGTTGTCGTTTTCCAGGATGCAGAGGTAGACATCCCCGCGGCACAGCCCAAGTCGCCCACGCAACATGTTGACGATGCGATTGGTCAGCGAATGGAATTCACGGAAGTTGTAGCGGCGATTGCGCTCGATGTTGACCAGGGCTTCCCGATCGCCGAACCGCACGGCCAGGTTACCGACCGTGTGTGCGAAGTTCATTATTGTCATTATTCATTCTCCGTCCGGGCGTGTGGCTGCACGCCCGTTGCGATCATCGTCGCGAGTTTAACCCGGGGCATGGCCCCGGGAATACTCAGGCCTGTTGAGCCTTGATAGCCGCCATGGCCGTGTCAATGAAAACCTTGACCTGCTGGTTGGCGTCGAAGCGTTCGACGGCAGTGCCCCAGTCGGTGATACGCGCGATGTTCGCCTCGATGGCTTCGGGTGTCAGGTCTTCGTTGCCGATGAATACCGGAGTGGTCTCTTCCATGCGCACGGCCGAGAACACACCGGCGCCGGCACCCAGGATCAGCTTGGTCGGTGCGTTTTCGCTGACCAGGAACAGCGCGCCCGGGGTTACCTGCTCAGGTCGGCTGGCCGCCAGCAGTTCGGCCGGCATTACGTCTTCGGTCATGCGCGTGGCCGCCATCGGCGCCAGGGTGTTGACCAGGATGTTGTTCTTGCGACCTTCGATGGCGAGCATGTTCATCAGGCCCACTACCGCCATCTTCGCCGCGCCGTAGTTGGCCTGGCCGAAGTTGCCGAACAGGCCGGCGGCAGAAGTGGTCATCAGCACGCGACCATAGTTTTGCTCGCGCATCAGGTCCCACACTGCCTTGGTGCAATTGATCGAGCCCATCAGGTGAACATTGATCACCGCATGGATATCGGCCATTTCCATCTTGGCGAACGACTTGTCGCGCAGGATCCCGGCGTTGTTGATCAGGATGTCGACGCGACCGAAGGCTTCGACCGTTTGCTTGACCATGGCCTGGACTTGTTCGTAGTCGGCCACGTTAGCGCCGTTGGCAATGGCAACACCGCCGGCCTGGCGGATTTCCTCGACCACGGCCAGGGCCGCATCGGACGAACTGCCGGAACCGTCACGGCTACCGCCGAAATCATTGATCACAACCTTCGCGCCGCGCGCAGCCAGGTTCAACGCATGAACGCGCCCAAGGCCATTGCCGGCGCCGGTGACGATAGCGACGCGATCATCAAAACGAATGGTCATCATGTTTTCCTCTGGTGAAATAATAGTAGGTGGAGTGCGGCGCAGGAAATGCGTGGTTTCCTCGAAGACGCCGACCTCCATAAACGATCAGGCGCGGCCGAAAATGCCGACGTGCTCGGTGGACTCTTCGACGCGCCACAGGCCGCCGCCGTTGCCTTGCAAGGCGATACGCGCGCCTTCGACCTGACGCGGACCGCAGTTGCCGCGCAGTTGCTCGACCAGTTCAAAGATCTGGCCGATGCCGGTGGCACCAATCGGATGCCCCTTGGATTCCAGGCCGCCAGACGGGTTGACCGGCAACCGGCCGCCCAGGGCGCTGTCGCCATTTTCCGCCATCACACCGCTCATGCCCGGCTCGCACAGGCCCAGGGCCTCGATCGCCAGCAGTTCGCCGACGGCGGTGGCGTCATGCACTTCAGCCACATCGACATCTTGCGGGCTGATGCCGGCCTGCTCGAAGGCCGCCTTGCCGGCCAGGTGGGTGCATCCCTTGTCGAAGTCGTCGGCGGCACGGGCCGAGGCCGAGCGCACCACGCTGGCCAGGACCTTGATGGCCCGGTTCCTGTTGAAGCCGTATTTCTTCATGGCCGATTCAGTGCACAGGATCGCGGCAGCCGCGCCGTCGGAAATCGGCGAGCACATCGGCAGGGTGATCGGGTAGGTGATCGGCGGGGCGGCGAGGATTTCCTCGATGCTCATGGCATTACGGTACTGGGAGCGCTCGTTGTGCACTGAGTGGCCGTGGTTCTTCGAGGATACGGCGGCCAGTTGACGCTGGGTAATGCCGTAGCGCTCCATCAGGCCGCCACGGCCCAGGGCGGCGTAGACGTCCATGAACGGGCTGTAGGGTTTTTCGGATTGCGAACCGGCAGGCGGCACGATGCCCTTGCCCATGCTCGCCAGGTAGTTCTTGTTTTCCTCGAAGGTTTCGATGTCCCAGGCAGACTCGAAGGCCGAGAACATCTTCGATTTGTCGCTGTAGAACATCTTTTCGGCGCCTACTGCCAATGCCACTTCTGCAGCGCCGGCCTGCAACTGGGTCACGGCCAGGTTAAAGGCATGGCTCGACGAGGCGCAGGCCCCTTCGATGTTGAAGATCGGGATGCCGTCCAGGCCCAGCGGCAGCAGCGCCACTTGTCCACGGATCATGTGCTGGCCATCGAAGTGGCCCTGGGTGCAGTTGCCGAAGAAACCGACCTGAATCCACTTTCGGTCGCAGTCGGCATCTTTAAGGGCGTCTTCCACTGCCCAGGCGGTCAGTTGCTTGATGGTCTTGTCGGTGTGACGGCCGAAGGCGGTCATGCCGACGCCGACGATGTATACGTTTTCCATCGTTACCTCGAATAGTCAGAAAAGGCAGGCGCAGGCCTCTGTAGGAGCGGGCATGCTCGCAATGGAGGTCATCGATCACGCGGGCTGTCTGTTTGCCCGCGCTGGCATGACGTTTTTCGCGAGCATGCTCGCTCCTGCAGGGGAGGCGTAATCAGTAACCCTTGAAATCAGGTTTGCGTTTCTCGGCGAAGGCGCGCACGCCTTCGGCCATGTCGTAGGAGCGCTGGTGGTCGCGCAGTTCCAGCAGCTCCTGGCGCAATGCATCGGCGCGGGATTTGTCGCCGGCTTCGTCGGCGACTTTCTTCATCTTGCGCAGCACCAGCGGGCTTTTCCCGGCGAGCTTGTCGCCCAGGGCCTGGACGCGTTCGACCAGTTCGCCGTCGGCCACCACTTCGCTGACCAGGCCATAGTTCTTCATGTCCTGGGCGGGCAGGGCGTCACCGGTGAACAACATGTACTTGGCAACGTTCTCGGGGATCTTGCGTGGCAATACCGCGGCACCGCCGCCGCCCGGGAACACACCGAAGTTTGAATGGGCATCACCAAAACGTGCGCTTTGCGCGGCGATTACCAGGTCGCAGCACAATACGGCTTCCAGGCCACCGGCCAGGGCGAGCCCGTTGACCGCGGCAATCACCGGTTTGGGGAATGCGCGCAGCGCGTCGAAGAAGGTGACGATGGTGTCCAGCAGGTCTTTTTCGCCGGGCTGCGGGGTTCCGCCAGCCTTGAGGTCGGCGCCGGCGCAAAACGCCGCACCGGTGGCGGTCAGGGCGATCACCCGCACCTGATCGTCGTGTTCCCAGGCGTTCAGGCGGGCGGTCATGGCCTCCAGCATTTCACGGTTGAGGGCATTCATGGCTTTTGGACGGGTCAGGGTGATCCAGCCCACCTGGCCCTTGATGTCAAAAGAAACGGACTCGCTCATCTCCAATCCTCGATCTCATGCAATTGACGTTTCTGTCTGGATTGAAAATTACGCGACTCCCGAGAGCGCTATCCCCCCCCCTTGCGGACGGGGCGAGCGCCGCTTCGTCTGTTGCAGGATAGGCGTCACATCCAGGCAACATGCCAAGGGCGGAGAAGTCAATAATGCAGACAAATGTCATCAACGCCGGCGATCTACTGGTCGCCACCAAGTTCGCGCCGCCGCGCCTGAGCGCCCGGCACATTCCCCGTGCACACCTGCTGAACCGCTTGCGCGAATCGCAACACTGCAGTGCAACCCTGATTACTGGCGGCGCCGGGTTCGGTAAAACCATTTTGCTCGCCCAATGGCGCCTGGAACTGATGAAGGCCGGGCTGGACGTGGCCTGGGTATCGTTCAGCCTCGATGACCGCCAGTTCGCCAGCTTCCTGTCCTATCTGCTGGCCGCCTTGCAACGCCTGGGCATTGCAATGGATCAGGACTGGCTCAACAGCGACGGCAGCGAACAGTCGATCAACGCCTTGATCGCCCTGATCACCCACGCCGTACAAGACCTCGAAAGAGAGTTGCACCTGCTGCTCGACGATTTTCAACACGTCGAATCACCGAGCGCGCACCGCTTGATGCAGAAATTGCTCGATCATTGCCCAGGCAACCTGCACATCACCATTGCCTCGAGGACCACGCCGCCACTGAGCCTGGGCCGCTTGCGCATGCAAGGGCATGTCGCCGAGATCGACACCGTAGAATTGCCGTTCGATGTCGATGAAACCCAGGCATTCTTCAAGCAAAACCTCAGCGTTTTGCCACTCACCGCCGACGAGGAACGCCTGATCCATGACCTGACCAGCGGCTGGCCGGCCAGCCTGCAGCCCATCGCCACCATGCTGCGGGTGCGGCCAACGCGGCGTTCGCAACTGCGTTCGATCCTGCGCAACTCGGCGGACCTGCAGGCTTACCTGACCGAGGACGTGGTGGCCTGCCTGCCGCCGCAGCTGCTGGAATTCATGGAAAAGGTCTCGATCCTGCGGCGCTTCAACGCTGAGGTCGGCGAATTTGTCAGTGGCTGTCCCCATGCGCAGGACATGATCAAGCGCGCCGAGGATGAGAATCTGCTGATCCAGCGCATCGAATCAGACGACAGTACGCCCTGGTATCGCTTCCATCCTCTGTTCGGCGAGTTTCTCAACCAGCGCCTGGCGGCCCGTGGCGAGGTGGTGGTGCAGGCGCTTCATCGGCACGCCAGCCAGTGGTTTGCCGAGCATGATTATCTGGTGGAGGCGGTGCGCCACGCCAATCTGGGCGGCGATCGCGATTACGCGGTCAAGGCCATGGAGCAAGCGGCGTCCAGTATCTGGAGCATGGCCTACACCAGCCCGATGCTGCATTTGCTCGAACGCCTGCCCCAGGACACGCTGTTCGCTCATCCGCAACTGTTCATCATGGGCTGCCTGACCTATGCCTTCACCGCCCGGCCGGAAAAAGCCGAGCGCTGGGTGGAGCAGATCCGCCGCAGCGAAGCCTCACGCAACCCCGCGATCTCCTCGAAACTGGTGCTGGCCGACGCCGCGATTGCCCTGACACTGGATCAGCCGCTACGGGTCATCGGCCTGCTGGAACCGACCTTGCAGACGCCATTGGAAAACCGCTCGTTGCGCTACATCAGTCTCTCGGGACTGGCCACTGCCTATTTGTCGGTGGGGCGTGTAGATGACGCGCGCAAGCTCCATGAGCAGCACCCGATAGACCTGCAGTATCGCGACAACGACATGGCCATGGTCTTCGAATCCACCCGGGCGCTGACCAGCCTGCGCGAAGGCAATGCACGCCAGGCGCAAAGCATCGGGGCCAGCGTGACCGAGCGTGCCGAGCAAGCCTATGGACGCGATTCGGTTTCCGCCAATCTGTGCGCCGCCACACTCTGCGACGCTTATTACGAACTGGACCAGCTGGACGAGGCGTTGCGGGTCCTGGCCAACCGCAGCGGGATCCTGCGCTCATCCATGCCCGAAGTGATGGGCCGGGCCTCGCTGTGTCGTGCGCGCATCACCTTGCAGCGCGAATCGGCCCAGGCGGCCTTGAGTTTCCTCGAAACCCAGGGCGCGCACTTTCACGTGCTGGGCCTGGACCGGTTGCTGGCAATGATGCTGGCCGAGCAAGTCCGGGTGCTGATTGAGCAGGGTGAAAGTCGTCGCGCCGGCGAACTGGTGACGCGACTGGCTGCGCTGGAGGCGGCCCAGCGGCCAAATGCCGAAACCCGCGGGGAAATCCGTTGCCAAGTGGCGATGTCCAGGGTGCGACTTGCACTGGCCGGGCGTGACCCTGGCCTTGCGCTGGAACAGTTGCAGGCCGTCAGCGTCTATGCCGAGCAGTCGGCGCGGGGACGCACGCGGGTTCGCCTGCTTCTGCTCAGTGCCCTGGCGCACGACATGCTCGGCCAGCCAGAGCAGGCGTTGACGTACTTGCAACAGGCCATGCAAGCGAGTGCCCGGATGGGGTTAGTGCGCACACTGCTCGACGAAGGCCCGGCGGTGCTCGCATTGCTGAATCAATGGCAAGGCGAAATCGCCCGGGACATTTCTGTCGCCGAGTATCTGGACGCGCTGCTCAACCGCGAAAACTTGCACGAGGTACCCGTGCAGGTAGCCGTTGCCCCCAGGAAGATGAACGACGGGCCACGAGCCACCCTGACCCCACGTGAGCTGGAAATCCTCGGTTTGGTCGCCCAGGCGATGTCGAACAAGCGCATCGCCCTGACGCTCAACATCACCTTCGGCACCGTGAAGTGGAACGTGAAAAACATCCTCGCCAAGCTCGGTGTGTCGAGCCGCTACGCGGCGATCTCCCTGGCTCGCCAGCAAGGCCTGCTCAAGTAACCGGATGCGGGCGGCAGCCCGCGCACCCTCCCGAGACGGGAGGCGCATGCGATGTCGGCCACCGCGCATGCTCAGGTCAGCATCGATTACCCGACCCGGTACAAGAGGAAGACCATGAGTGATACATCCGCAGCATTCCTGAGTGAGCAGGAAATCATGATTCGCGACGCTGCCCGCAAGGTGGCGCAAGAAGTAGTGGGCGCCACCGCCGCCGAACGCGACCGCACGGGTGCCTGGCCCCATGCTGAGCTCAAGGCCGTGGCCGACCTGGGCTTCCTGGGCATGCAGATTCCCGAGGAGGCGGGCGGAGCGGGCATGTCCTTTCCGGAATACTGCCTGTGCATCGAGGAGTTTGCCGCCGCCGATGCCGGTTTTGCGACCATTTTGCATGTTCATAATGGTATGACCGACATGCTGCATCGCTTCGGCACCGAGTTGCAGAAGCAGAAATACCTAGCCGGGATGATTAGCGGCGAGCTGATTGCCGCCGGCCTGCTGACCGAACCCCAGGCCGGTTCCGACACCGCCGCGTTTCGCACCACGGCGCGCCGCGATGGCGACCATTACGTGCTCAACGGCAGCAAGCAGTTCATCTCCAATGGCAGCGAAGCAGGCATCGCCTTTGCCATCGCCGCCACCACCGAAACCACCGAAGGCCGCAAGGGCCCGAGCATGTTCATCATCGACCCGCGTGAGCCCGGTTACATCGTCACGCGCGTGGAAAGCAAGATGGGCCAGCGCTCGGCGCATGTAGCGGCCATTCAACTGGATAACTGCCGCGTGCCGGCCCATAACCTGCTGGCGGAGGAGGGCACCGCTTACAAACGCTTGATGGCGACCCTGTCCGAAGGCCGTATCGGCATCGCCGCCGTGGCCGTGGGCGCCGCCCGCGCCGCGCTGGAAGCGGCGGTGAAGTATGCCAACGAGCGTGAAGCCTACGGTGCACCGATCATCAAGTTGCAAGGCGTGGCGTTCGACCTGGCGGACATGGCCACCCAGTTCGAAGTCGCCCAGCACTACATGCTGCACGCCTCGCGCCTGCACTACGCCGGCGTGCCCTGCGCCAAGGAAGCGTCCATCGCCAAGCTGTTCGCCAGCGAAATGGCCGAGAAAGTCTGCTCCGAAGCGCTGCAAATTCATGGCGGCTACGGCTACCTCAGCGATTTTCCGGTGGAGCGCTATTGCCGTGACGTGCGCGTGACCAAGATCTACGAGGGCACCAGCCACATCCAGAAGGTGATCATCGCCCGCAATTTGTAACGGGCGGCGTTCGTGTTCCTGACCATCGCACCCTGGGCACGGCCGGCATGCACCGGCCGGTGTCGCATCAGGAGGAGTTGAATGTGACTGACAGTGCAGTGCTGTACGAAAAAATCGGCAAGACAGCGTTGATCACCCTGAATCGTCCGCACAAACGCAACGCGTTCGAAGCGGCCATCAATGAAGCCTTGCCCGTGGCGCTGATGACGGCGCGGGACGATCGTTCGATTCGTTCCATTGTCCTGACTGGCGCTGGCGGGGCCTTTTGCTCGGGCTTTGACCTGGGTAGCCTGGAGGAGGGTGACGACCCCGCGTTTGCCGGACGCCAGCTGGTGCTGGGTTTTCATGAATGGTTCGCCAGCCTGGTCGACTTGGGCAAACCAGTGATCGCGGCAGTCGATGGCGCGGCCGTAGGGGCGGGGTTCTCGCTGGCGCTGGCCGCGGACTTCATGTTCGTTACGCCGCGTGCCCGGCTGCTGCCAACCTTCCTGAGCCTGGGGCTGGTGCCAGACCTGTCGATGCTGTACGTGCTGCCCAGGGTGGTGGGGTTGGCCAAGGCCAAGGAACTGATATTTTGCGCCCGGCCGCTCGATGCACAGCAGGCACTGGCGCTGGGCCTGGCCCAGGCGGTCATTGACCAGGAGCAGTTGCTGGACGGCGCCTTGCAGTTCGCTCGCCAGTTCGATGACGCACCGCCCGATGCGTTAGGATTGGCCAAGACCCTGCTCAACCGCTCGTTCGAGACCGACCGCCACGCGATGACCCAGTTCGAAGCCAGCGCCCAGTCATTGTGCGGGGCCAGTCGATACCATGCCGAAGCCGTGAACCGCTTCCTTGGCAAGCAAGGGTTGCCTTATCCCGGTGCGGTGCTGCCACAGCCATGAAGCCCCAAAGAGGGAGGGGCAACCGGCCATGGGGCCTGCCTATCCTTGAGACTCAAGACCTGCCGAGCGCCATTGCCCGGCGCAGAACGCCCAGGGCGCCGGCAGGGTTTTCAATACTGAGGAGTAAGACATGATGCAGAAAGTCGTCGTCGCGGGTGTAGGTATGATCCCCTTCGTCAAGCCTGGCCAGAGCGAGACCTATGCGGTCATGGGCGAGCAGGCCGTGCGGTTGGCACTGGCGGATGCCGGCGTAGGTTACGAGTCGGTCCAGCAGGCATATGCCAGCTACGTCTTCGGTGATTCCACCAGCGGCCAGCGTGTGCTGTATAACGTCGGCATGACCGGTATCCCGGTGATCAACGTCAACAACAATTGTGCCAGCGGCTCAACGGCGCTGTTCCTGGCCAACCAGGCGATCGCCAGCGGCATGGTGGATATCGTCCTGGCCTTCGGTTTCGAACAGATGGTGCCCGGCGCCATTCCCAGCTCCTTCCCGGACCGTCCGAGCCCGTTGGAGCCGTTCCTCGATCAGTGCGATGAAGCGATTCCCGGTGCGGCGCAGATTCCGGCAGCACTGCGTATCTTCGGCAGCGCGGGCGTGGAGCACATGAATCGTTTCGGCACGCCGCTGGAAACCTTCGCTAAAATTCGCGCCAAGGCCAGCCGTCACGCGGCGAACAATCCCAAAGCCGTATTCCGTAAAGTGGTGACTACCGAAGAGGTCATGGCCGATCAAGTAGTGTGGCCGGGCGTCATGACGCGCCTGATGGCCTGCCCGCCGACCTGCGGTGCCGCCGCGGTGGTGTTGTGCAGCGAATCCTATGCGAAAAAGCACGGCCTGGATCGCAGCGTATCGATTGCCGGTCAAGCCCTCACCACCGATGGCGCGGAGACCTTCAAGTCGGGCGACATGCGTGATGTTGCCGGTTATTCGATGTCCCGCGCGGCGGCGCGCAAGGCTTACGAAATGGCCGGCATCGGTGTCGAGGACGTGCACGTCGTCGAGCTCCACGACTGTTTCGCCCAGAATGAGTTGCTGACTTACGAATCGTTGGGCCTGTGCCCGGAAGGTGGGGCGCAGAAGTTTGTCGACGATGGCGACAACACCTACGGCGGACGCTACGTGGTCAACCCGTCTGGCGGCCTGCTTTCCAAGGGCCATCCGATTGGCGCGACGGGCCTGGCGCAATGCACCGAGCTGGTTCAGCAACTGCGTGGTCGCGCGGAGCAGCGCCAGGTCGAGGGCGCACGCATTGCCTTGCAACACAACGTTGGCATCGGTGGCGCCTGCGTCGTCACCCTGTACCGCAAAGACTGACAGGGGAACCGCGATGGATTTTCAACCTGATGCCAGCCTCGAAGCATTCCGCGAGCAAGTGCGCGGCTTCCTTCGCGACCAGGTCCCCGCGGACCTGAAAGGGCAACAGCGCTGCACGCGCTCGCCGCGAGAGCAGATCACACGCTGGCAAAAGCTCCTCACCGAACGCGGCTGGGGTGCGCCTTACTGGCCCAAGGAGCACGGTGGCACAGGTTGGTCGGTGCCGCAGATCCTGGTGTTCGATGACGAGTGCAGCGCGGCGGGCACGCCCACCCTGGATGGCTTCGTGCACAAGATGCTTGGCCCGGTGCTCAATAGCTTCGCCACGCCTGAGCAAAAGGCCGAACACCTGCCTCCGGTGTTCAATGGCGAGCGCTTGTGGTGCCAGGGCTTTTCGGAGCCGGGCGCAGGTTCCGACCTGGCATCGCTGCGCACCCGTGCCGAGCGCGATGGCGACCATTATGTGGTCAATGGCCAGAAAATCTGGACCAGTTATGCCCATGACGCGGACTGGATCTTCCTGCTGGTGCGCACTAACACGGATGTGAAGAAGCAGGCCGGGATCAGCTTTTTGCTGGTGGACATGCGCACGCCCGGCATCACCGTGCGCCCGATCCGCAGCATCGATGATGCGCATCACTTGAATGAAACCTTTTTCGACAATGTACGGGTGCCGGTAGCCAACCTGATCGGTGGCGAAGGGCAGGGTTGGAGCATCACCAAGTTTTTGCTCAACAACGAACATGCCACCGTTGCCGACCTGCCCGAGCTCAAGCGCTACATGCGCGAGCTGCGGCTGATCGGCAGCACGCTGCAAGTGGATGACCAGCCACTTTTCGAGCAGACCGGGTTTGCCCTGAAGCTGGCACGCCTGGATGCCGAACTGCAGGCCATCGAAATGCTGGTGCAACGGGTGGCACGCCTGGAACAACAGCACAATCCGGCGTCGCACACCTTGGGCTCGATCCTCAAGATCCGCGCCACCGAACTGCAGCAGCGCATGACCGAAGCGCAAATCGAGGCGCTGGCTGACTACGGTGCGATTGCCTATCCGCATCCCCACGAGGCGGACCCGCAACAGCCGTTCCCGCAACAGGCACTGGCACGAGGCATCAGCCATGACATGTTCCTGCGCCGTGCCTCGACCATTTACGGCGGCACCAGTGAAGTGCAGCGGGGCATTATCGCCAAGATGCTGTTCCAACTCTGATATCAGGAAACCGCTATGGATTTCGAATTCACTTCGGAACAACGACTGTTGCAGGACAGCCTGCGACGCTATGTAGACAAGGCCTACAGTTTCGAGGCACGCACCGCCTTGCTCAAGGCGGGCAAGGACGGGAGTGCGGACAACTGGGGCCTGTTCGCCGCCAACGGCTGGTTGATGGCCGCGTTGCCGGAAGAATACGGCGGCCTTGGCGGCACGCTGGTGGACACGGTGATCATCGCCCAGGAACTGGGGCGTGGATTGGTACTGGAACCCTTCATGGCTTGTGCTGTGCTGGCGGCCCAGACGCTGTTGGCAACAGGCAGCGAGGCGCAAAAAGCGCGACTTGTACCGCAACTGGCCGATGGGACCTACCGCATTGCGCTGGCCTATGGCGAGGCTGGTTCACGGGGCATGCCATTGCCGGTGACCCTTCAGGCGGAACCGGTGCATGACGGATTTCGCCTGTCCGGGCGCAAGAGCCTGGTGCTCGGTGCCGTGGGAGCCAAGGCGTTTATCGTCTCGGCGCAAATCCCCCAGGCACCGGGCATCAGCCTGCTGTTGGTCGATGCCGATCGTCCGGGCCTGACCTGCCAGACGCTGCCTTTGCACGACGGCACCTGGGCGCAGGCGTTGCACTTCGATGGTGTCGAGGTTGGCGCCGATGCCTTGTTAGGCGAAGCGGGGCAGGGTTTGTCGGGGTTACGCCAAGGCCTGGCCAACGGCATCGTTGCTCTGTGCGCAGAGCTGGTCGGCGGGATGGAAAAAACCATTGAAGTCACAGCCGATTACCTCAAGGTGCGCCAGCAATTCGGTGTGCCCATCGGTTCATTCCAGGCATTGCAGCACCGGATGGCGGATATGGCGGCGGAGCTGGAACTGGCACGTTCAAGCCTGCACGCGGCCCTGGATGCCATGGCCAATGATGACGCGGTCACTCGTGACAGGACGGTGTCGGCCAGCAAGATGCTCATTTGTCGCGCGGCCAAGTCGGTTTGCGGCCAGGGCATCCAGTTGCACGGCGGCATCGGCATGACCGAGGAGTACCTGGTCGGCCATTACTACAAACGGGCCGTCGTCGCCGATTTGCTCCTGGGCAGCAGCGACAGCCACGAAGCCGCTTGCGCGGCCGCACTGCAGGCGCAACTGCGCGCCTGATCCGCCATTGAACAGATTATCGAGAGCACAACAACAATGAAAAGCTACGAAACCCTGGCCGAACTGCAAGGCCTCGTCGGCGAAGTCGTGGGCACTAGTGACTGGGTGGCCATCGACCAAGATCGAATCAATACCTTTGCGCAAGCCACCGGGGATCACCAGTGGATTCATACCGACCCCGAACGCGCCGCCCAAGGGCCATTCGGCAAGACGATCGCCCATGGCTTCCTGACCCTGAGCCTGCTACCCACCTTCATGACCAACGCGTTCGAACTGCGCAACGTGAAGATGGGCGTGAACTACGGCATGAACAAGGTACGCTTCGTCCAGCCGGTGCCAGTGGACAGTCGGTTACGCGGGCACTTCAAGGTGCTGTCCTTCGAGCCGCTGGAAGGTAACGGTGCCCAAGTGACCTACGAGATGATCGTGGAGATCGAGGGCGCCGCCAAACCCGCGTGTGTGGCCGAGACCATCCTTCGGGTATTCGCCTGAGCCATAACGCCTGCAACGCCGTTTTGACAAAACGCCACGCGCATTCCCATGCCGCGTGGCGTTTGCGTTTTTCAGCCTGACAAAAAGTCTGCCCCTCCCTTTGTGCGCCAATAAGGGGGGGGCGAAGACAGGGGGCGGTTGGTTAAAAAAACACTGCCGGGACGGGACGTTATTCCGCAGTTCCTTGAAGGGCAGGGCGTGCTTGGAAAGACGCTCAAACCATCATCCTAGAGGTTGGAGACATGATTAAACTCACAAGAACCCTGATTGCGCTTGGCCTGTTGGCTGCGCATGCAGGCGTGCTCCATGCAGCAGTATCAGAGCAAGAAGCCAAGCAATTGGGCACCAGCTTGACCCCCGTGGGTGCCGAGATGGCCGGTAATGCCGATGGCACCATTCCGGCCTATAACGGCGGGCTGAAAACCGCGCCCGCGGGCTTCGACAAAGCCTCGGGCATTCGTCCCGACCCCTTTGCCAATGAAAAGCCGCAGTTCTCGATCACAGCCAGCAACGTGGACACCTACGCCGATAAGCTCACGGAAGGAACCAAGGCACTGATCAAGAAACTGCCGGGTTTTCGCGTCGACGTTTATCCGACGCATCGCACCGTAGGCTACCCGCAGTTCGTGCTGGACAACACGTTGAAGAACGCCACCAGCGCCGCGCTGACCAATAATAACGAAACGCTGCAAGGCGCCCATGCCGGTGTACCGTTCCCGATTCCCAAGACCGGCATCGAAGTGATGTTCAACCACCTCGCGCGCTACCAGGGCCTGGCCTGGATCGCGCCCAAGTACGGCGCCTACAACGTCGATGCGGCGGGCAAACTGGTCACGTCTACGTTGGGCCGCTGGACCTACGAGATGCCTTACTACGATACGTCGAAAAGTGGCGACGACATTCTGCTTACCCGCGCCCGTGCCAATTACAGTGGCCCTGCACGCCGCGCGGGTGAGGCAGTGATGACATTCGACTACACCGCGACCGAGCGGGGGCGCAAGGCCTACCAGTATCTGCCTGGACAACGCCGTGTGCGCCTGGCCCCCGACCTGGCCTACGACACGCCGAACGCCAGTACCTCAGGGATGTCCACCATCGACGACATCAACCTGTTCAACGGCCGGATGGACCGCTTCGACTGGAAGCTGACAGGCAAGAAGGAGATGTACGTTCCGTACAACGCCTATCGCTTCGCCTACGCCGAGAATCCTGAGCAGGTGTTTGGCTCCAAATTCATCAATCCAGACCTGGTGCGCTGGGAGCGGCACCGCGTCTGGGTGGTAGAGGCGACCCTCAAGCCTGGCATGCGCCACATTTACTCCAAACGCACTTTCTACATCGACGAAGACAGCTGGACCGCCGTGGCGGTGGACCAATACGACGGTCGCGGTCAACTGTGGCGGCCTGGCTTCAACTACCTCCATCAGATGTATGACGCCGTTGCCGTCAACAGCACCGCCGGACACTACGACCTGATTGCGGGCACCTATTACATCAACGTCTGGCCGGGCAAGGCCGGCGTACAGGTCATGGACAAGCTCAGCCCGGACAATGGCTGGAGCTCCGATAGCCTGGCGGGGGCCGGGGTTCGCTGATCACTGCTGGACTGTCCATTGTGGTGGAACGGGACCGACTTGCGCGGTTCCGTTTTTTTTGGCTTGTAGAAACAGGAGTGCATAACCATTGTGCATGGCTCAGGTCATGCGTCGTCAGCGGAACGCGGAGCGTCCCTGGCGGCATTCCCACGCAGAGCGTGGGAACGATCAAAAGCCAAAGCAATAGCGAGCCCTGCTGATCATTCCCACGCGCAGGAAAGGAATGCATCCTGTGACGCTCCGCGTCACCATTGCACATGGCTCAGGTCAGGTGTCGTCAGTGGAACGCGGAGCGTCCCTGGCGGCATTCTTTTGCTGCGCGTGGGAACGATCAGATCAAGAAACCCGCCGCGACTGATCCACCCAATAGCCCTCCCGAACCTGTCGCCGCAGCACCTTGCCAACCGCGCTCAAGGGCAGGGCCTCCACCAGTTTCACCGACTTGGGTGCCTTGAAGCGGCCAAGGCGCTCCTTGACCAGGGCGATCAGTTCTTCTTCAGCGACGATCATTCCCGGTTTAAGCACGACTTCGGCATGTACCGCCTCACCCCACTTGTCATGGGGAATGCCGACCACAGCCGACATCGACACCGCGGGGTGACTATTGAGCGTCGATTCGACCTCCACGGCGTAGACATTGAACCCTCCAGTAATGATCACGTCTTTCTTGCGATCGACGATGAACACATAACCGGCCTCGTCCACGTAGCCCAGATCACCAGACTTCCAGAAACCCTCGCTGAACTCAGCAGCGGTGCCCTGGGGATTGTTGTGATAGCCGCTGATGGTTCCGCGCCCACGTAGCCAGATTTCACCGGTGACGCCATTGGCAACGCGATTGCCCGCCTCATCGACGATCTTCAATTCGATGCCCGTGGCAGGCCGTCCGGCAGAGGCCAGGCGTCCCGTTTCGACCGCACAGAGGTGGTCGGCCTTGGTCAGGGTGCACACCGCCTGGGCGCATTCGGTGGCGCCGTACAGCTGGAAAAAGATGTTGCCGAAACGCTCCCGCGATTGCTTGAGCTTGCTCGGGCTCATAGGCGCCGCGCCGTAATAGAGGGTCTGCAAGCTCGACAGATCGTATTGCGTGGCCTCGGGCAACTCCAGCAGCCAACCCACCAGCGTCGGCACCATCAGCGCCGTGGTAATCCGCTCCGCTTCGACATTGCTGCACCATGCCTTGAGGTCGGCGGCGTTCTGGGTCACGGTGCACCCGCCCCGAAACAGCGTGGGCAACAGCGACAGCCCCGAGCCATGGCTGATGGGCGCAATATGCAGGTAGCGAGTGTGTTCGTTGAGGGCCTGGCTCTGCTCGCTGTCGGCATACATCGAGTCGCGCGCCGCCAGCCAGTTATCGATGGTGTAGCGGGCGCATTTGCTCTTGCCGGTGGTGCCGCCGGTAAAGCGGTAGATCAGCGTGTCCTGGTACACATCGGATTCGACATCAGGCTCCTCATCCGATACCCCTTCCAGCAACGTCCAGAAGGACTGCGCGAAGCCACAATCGGCGGGAGGCTCATCCATGCACACCACGACGGCACCGCTGGCGCACAGCATTTCGCGGTAGCGCTGCAACAACGTGAGCTCGATGAAAATGACCTTGGGCGCGATGAACTCCACCTGCCAGCGATGTTCTTCAAGGGAATCGCGAAAGTTCGTATGCGCAATCGCTGCTTCGCCTTTAAACGCTGTCCAGGCGTGCAGCAACGACAGATTGTCGTTTTCCAGGATGCACATAGCCGTGTCGCCACGCTGCAAATGCAGGCGCGTACGCAAGGCGTTGGCGATGCGATTGGTCAGCCGATGCAACTGATCAAAGCGATAACGCCGGTTGCGCTCCACATTCACCAACGCCTCCTGGCTGGCATAGCGTTGCGCAACCTGAGCCATGACCCTGGAAAAATTCATCTTCATTGTGGTCTCCGTTGTTTGTTCTGGCTGGTGGAAAACGCATTCTAGGAAGGGGGCCAAGGTGTGCCGCGCCCCCCTTCTGGAGAGGGGGGAGGCTCGCGGTGTCGGTGCTAGAGTCAATGGATGTGCCGTAGGCAGGGGCAACGAAAAAAACCCCTCCAATAAATGGCGTTTTGCGTAACAGCCTCTGTAACCATTGCGCAGTCAGCCATGGGTTTGCAGTGAGTCGAGGGCTTCGATGACAACAGGGAACAGACTTGCATTGGGCCTGCTGGCCTTACTGCCCGCCATGCTGGCCCAGGCGGATAACGGCGGTATCGGTTTCTGGCTGCCAGGCCAGTTCGGCGCGTTGGCGGCGGTACCCACCGAGCCCGGCTGGAGCCTGCCGCTGATCTACTACCACGCCCACGCCAAGGACGACGCCAGCAAACCCGTTCCCCGAGGCGGACTGACAACGGTTGGCCTGGATGCGACAGCGGATATCCTGTTCGCCTTCCCGAGCTACACCTTCGCCGAGCCTTTGCTCGGCGCTCAGGCTGCCCTGGCAATGGGCGCAGCCGTGGCGCGCTCCGAAGGCAGTGTCGATCTCACGCTGACAGGCCCGCGGGGCCGGACCGTCTCCGGCAGTACCGACGACACGTTGAAAGGCGGCAGCGACCTTTATGTGATGGGCACCCTGAAATGGAACCATGGCGTTCACAATTTCATTGCCTACAGCATGGGAGACATTCCGGTCGGTGCCTACGACCCCAATCGCCTGGTTAACATCGGCCTGGGTCACGCCGCTCTGGATGCGGGAGGCGGCTACACCTATTTTGACAAGAAGAACGAGTTTTCCGCCGTGGCGGGACTGACGTACAACTGGGAAAACAGCGATATCGACTATCAGAACGGTGTCGATGCCCACCTTGACCTGAGCGCCTCGCACTTCATCAATGACCAGACTCACCTGGGCCTGGTTGGCTATGTCTACCAGCAGGTCACCGGCGATAGCGGCAGCGGTGCCACCTTTGGTGATTTCAAATCCAGGGTCAATGGCATTGGGCCCCAAGCCGGGCACTTCTTCAAAGTCGGTAAAGACCTTTGGTACGCCAACCTCAAGGGCTACTACGAGTTCGATGCGAAGAATCGGGCAGAAGGCTGGAACACCTGGTTATCCGTGGTCATTCCTCTATCGAATTGAACGCAATCGACCAAGGAGGCACGCACCCCGAGGCCCCGGTACCGGTAACAGTCGACCACGACGCTTGAAAACGTGCTTGGCACCCAAGGCTAAATCATTGGCATCCCCTGACAATTGCTGCGCCCCGTCTTCTGTCATGTTTACCCCAGACTGCCAACAGGCATCATGACGACATTCAAAGGTGGGGTATGGATAACAAGCAGGGGCAGGGCGTAAGTCGCCGCAAGTTTCTCAGAAATGCCGGCGTTGTCGGTGCGGCAGGGGCAGCGGTGTCGGCGGGTGCCGTTTCGATCGGTACCGCGGTGGCCGGTGACAAGGGCGGCGCCAAATGCGCTGATTGCGATTACGACGTAGTGGTCATCGGCGGCGGATTTGCCGGCGTCACCGCGGCGCGCGAGAGCATGAAGAACGGCTACAAGACCGTGATTCTCGAAGCTCGCAACCGGCTCGGCGGGCGTACGTTCAGCAGTGAGTTTGCCGGTCACAAGGTCGAGTTGGGCGGAACCTGGATCCACTGGACGCAGCCCAACGTCTGGGCCGAAGTACAGCGCTACGGCCTGGAACTCAAAGAGACGCCGGAGCCGTTTGTCGAAGAACAGCAGACGGTGCGCATTATTCACGAAGGCAAGGCCGTCGAGCCAAAGCTTGAGGAATTAATCGGTATTTCGAAGGCGGTAAAGGACTTCTTCGCCGATGCGCCCAAGCTCTGGGAGCGTCCCTACGACGCCAAGCATACCTGGGAGCAACTGCTCGCCGTCGATGGCATGACCGGCGCTGACCGTTTTGCGCAACTGAAGCTGACGCCGCTGGAGCGCAGCTTCATCGATGCCTATGTTGCCGGTATCGCCCATACCACCAGCGATCGCACGTCCTATCTGGAAACGGCGCGCTGGTGGTCGCTGCCCGGCTGGAACATGACAGCTTTCGTCGATGCCTGTGGTCGCTACAGCTTCAAGGACGGCACCATCAGCCTGATCAACGCGATGATCGAGGACGGCAAGCCGCAGGTGCGCTTGTCCACACCGGTGGCCAAGGTCGAAGAGCAGGGCAAGCGCGTGCTGATTACCACCGAAGGCGGGGAGGTGATCCGTGCCGGTGCGGTGATCGTAACAGTCCCGATGAACGTGTTGCCGCGTATCGCGTTCACCCCGGCGCTGGATCCGGCGCTGGTCCAGGCGGCGGAGGAAAAACACACTGGCAGTGGCATCAAGGTGTTCGTGCGCACCAAGGGCAAGTTGCCGGAAGCGGGCAAGCGGCTCGGCCTCGCCGGTTCCGCTCACCCGATCAACGTATTGGCGACCTATGCCAAGGCCGAGGATCACACCCTGTTCGTCGGGTTTGGCGCCGACCCTGCAAAACTCGATATCCAGGACCGTGACGCCGTGCAGGCGATGATGAGCTCCTTCTATCCGGACCTCGAAGTCGAAGCCTGTTACGGCTACGAATGGACCCTGGACCCGTATGCCCGCGGCACCTATTGCAGCTACAAGCCTAACTGGATACGCAAGTACTACGATCACTTCCAGAAGGATCGCGGTCGTGTGGTGTTTGGCCAGGGCGACCACGGCGAAGGCTGGCGCGGTTTCATTGACGGCGCTATCAGTGCCGGCAGCCAGGCTGCATTGCGCACGCACAAACTGTTGGGCTGACGAACCGGCCGGCGGGGCGCATCCCCGCCGGCTTCCTTACTCAGGCTTTTGCTGACGAAATTCCCGCGGCGTCATCCCGACCCAGCGACGGAATGCGCGGGTGAAAGAACTGGCCTCGTTATAGCCCAGACGCTGGGCTATTTCCGTCAGGCTTTGTGGGGACTGGCGAACGAGATCGATCGCCAGCGCCTGGCGTATTTCCTCCACCAACTCGGCAAATTCCACTTCAAGTTCCTGCAACCGCCGTTGCAGTGTGCGCTTGCTCATGCACAGGTGGCGCGCCACCTGATCGATGCCGATCTTGCCGTTGCTGATGTTGGCTTCAATCACCATGCCGATCCGGGTGGTCAGGTCGGTGTCGGCCAACCGGCGGCGGCGCTCGGCCTCCAGCCCCGGCAACAATGCCTGGAACAGGCGCGGATCGGCCGTCACCAAGGGTTGATCAAGCATCTCGCCGGGCCAGGCCATCACGTTCTTCGGCTGGTCGAAACGCAATGGACATTTGAACGCAGCCTTGTGCAGTTCGATATCGACCGGCTGCGGATGCGCGAAATCGACACGTAACGGCGCAAACCGCTCACCGGTGATCTCGCGCAAAAGGGCGTACAGCGTTCCGATAGCGAACTCGGCGTCCTGGCGCCGGTGCAGAACACTGGGGTCGGTGATCTGGTAGCTGATTTCCAGACGACCCGCCTGCAGGCACCAGTCGAGCTCATTGGCCTGGGCGTGCACCACGATGTAGCGGCTGGCGGATACAAGCATCGCACGCACGTCCGGTGCGCTGCGCGCGGCATGACCGACCCCGCCCAACAGGCTGCTGTTGATACCGCTGCACAGCAAACCCAGGCCCATGCGCAACCCGAGGCTGGCGTCGCCATGGGCGGCGGCGACTTCCAGCAGGGCGTTGTATTGGCTCAACGGAATGGTGGCATCCGGTCGTTCCAGTAGCCCTTCGTCCAGGCCGACGGTCGCCAGGTGAGGGCGAAAAATGTCGGCATGACGCTGCAGCAGGGCTTCGGCATAAACGGTGTGTTTCAGACGAGACATACGAAATCGCTCCTGGCACGGCGGGTGGATCCCGTTCGCGTGAAATCGGGGATCAGCAAAAACGATGGCATGCACAATCCCGAGCGAATCCTAACAAGTGACGCAACGCCGCTCCCCCCTCCTTAGGTGGGGCGCGCGAAATTGGCGCCGAATGAAAAGTGTCTGGCATCCGCGGGCAATTACGGCAGTGGGGGGCGGCCTATGGTCTGGCCACGCTGGCGATTGTCATGCCGACAACCATCGCGCACTGGAGATTGAAATGAGAAACCTATTGGCATGCCTGGCCTTGCCAGGTGTTCTGTTGGCGAGTCCGTTTGTGGTTGCCCAGGACGCGGCGCCCAACATCGTCGTCTTACTGTTCGACAACCTCGGATATGGCGAACTCGGTGTTTATGGCGGCGGCGCGCTGCGCGGGGCCGAGACGCCGCGCATCGACCAGTTGGCCGCTGAAGGGATGCGTTTCACCGACTTCAATGTCGAGGCGCAGTGCACGCCTTCGCGGTCGGCGTTGATGACCGGCCGCTTTCCGATCCGCTCCGGGACGTACAAGGTGCCTCGTCCCGGCCAGCCCGATGGCCTGACCCTGTGGGAAGTCACCTTGCCTGAGCTGCTGTCGGCCAAGGGATATGCGACGGGCATCTGGGGCAAGTGGCACCTGGGCAGCAGCGAGGAGCGCTTTCCGACCCAGCAGGGATTTGACGAATGGTACGGCGTGCCGCGTACCTACGATGAGGCCATGTGGTCGGCTTCGGACGTAGCCAGCGGCCTGACGCCGGCCATTGGTAGCAAACAGGGCTGGGACCAGAAGCTGGCGCCGGCGCAGTTTATTTACGAGGCCCGCAAGGGCGAGGCGCCAAAGGCCGTCAAGAAACTCGATCTCGACACCCGGCGAACCATGGATGAAGAAATCACCCAGCGGGCAACGGCGTTCATCAACCACAATGCACAATCGGGCAAACCCTTTTTCGCCTACGTGTCCTTCTCGCAACCCCACATGCCCACGCAGCCAAATCCAGCGTTTGCCGGTAAAACAGGCAATGGTTCATGGGCCGACGTGCTCGCCGAGATCGACTTTCGGACCGGACAAGTGCTCGATGCCCTGAAAGCGGCGGGGGTCGAACAAAATACCCTGGTAGTGCTGGCCAGCGACAACGGTGGCGAGTCCACCTATCCGTGGCAGGGTGCCAACGGTCCGTGGCGCGGGACTTACTTCACCGCCATGGAGGGCAGCCTGCGGGCGCCGTTCATTCTGCGTTGGCCAGGTCATGTTTCGACTGGCAAGGTCAGCAACGAGATCGTCCATATCGTCGATCTCTACACCACCCTGGCCCATGCCGCAGGGGCCGAGATACCCACCGACCGCGCCGTGGACGGGGTCGACCAGATGGCGTTCTTCACCGGCAAACAGCCCAAATCCAACCGTGAAGGTTTCCCGGCCTATGTCGCCGATCGCCTGTCGGCGGTGAAATGGCGTAACTGGAAACTGCAATTGATCTTGCAAGACGATATGTACGATCCGCCGCAAACACTGGCGCTACCGCGTCTGTACAACCTGCTTACGGACCTTCGTGAGGAACACAACGTGGCAGCGCAGAATACCTGGGTGATCACGCCCATGATGAGCATCGTCGGCGCCTTGAAGACAAGCCTTGCCAAATACCCGCCTATCGAAAGCGGCACGCCTGATCCGTACGTTCCATCGCACTGACGGCATCGAGCCGTCCATGCCCGAGGCGCCTTTCGCCATCGATTGGCGCCCAATGGCAAATCTCTGGCGTTGACCAGCGATTAGTCAGTCCCCGCGGATGTCACCTTAGGTTCACCACCAATACTGCTGGGGAACCTCCTATGCGCTACCTGATTCAACCGCTTGCCGGCCTGTCGCTGCTGGCGCTCAGTCATGCCATTGCGGCTGCCGAGTGCGATCCCGGCGCCGGTCAACAAGCGTTCCAGACCAAGTGTGCCGCCTGCCATGCCCTCGACGCCGACCGCGTCGGCCCGCGCCTCAATGGCGTGGTCGGTCGCCCCATCGGTTCGATACCGGGCTTCAAATACTCGAAGGACCTGGCCGGGGCGAACAGCGCCTGGACCGTCGAACAGCTGGATCGCTGGCTGACTTCCCCGGCACAAATGTTCCCTGACACGGCAATGGCGTTCGGTGGCCTGCGCAATGCCAGCGAGCGCCAGGCCGTGCTCTGTTTCCTGCAAACACAAGGCTGACCTTGCCGGGCGGGGAAGCCAAAGCCCGCCGATGGGTGACACATCAATAATAAGGAAAAAAAGTCTGTGCATATCACTCCTCTCAAGCGCTGCCTGCTGGCAATGGCCGTGGCGGCGGCAACGGCACCGGTTTGCGCTGCAAGCTTCGACCTCGGTGAGCTTCACGGCCAATTCGACTCGGCGTTGTCGATCGGTGCCAGTTGGGCCATGGCCGAACCCAAGTCCAAATTGATCGGTAGCGACAATGGCGGCACCGGCTTCTCTACCTCCGGTGACGACGGGCGCCAGAATTTCAAGAAAGGTGAAACCTATTCGAAGATCTTCAAGGGCGTGCATGACCTCGAACTGTCCTACGGCGACACCCGCGCTTTTGTCCGGGGCAAATACTGGTACGACTTCGAGCTGCAGGACGAACACCGTCCCTTCAAGGACATCAGCGACGATGGGCGTGTCATGTCCACGCGTTCCTCGGGCGCCGAATTTCTCGACGCGTTCGTCGCGCAACGCTACGAATTAGCCGATCGTCCGGGGGAAGTTCGCTTGGGCAAGCAGGTGGTGAGCTGGGGAGAAAGCCTGTTCATCGGCAACTCGATCAACGCGATCAACCCGCTGGACGTCTCGGCGCTGGTCCGGCCGGGCTCGGAACTCAAGGAAGGCCTGATTCCGGTCAACATGCTCTATGTCTCCCAAAGCCTGACGGAAAACCTTAACGTCGAGGGTTTCTACCAGTTGCAGTGGAAGCCCTACGCGCTGCCCAACTGCGGCACCTTCTTCGGGGCCGACCCCGTACCCAAGGGCTGTGATCGCAATCTCAACGCCGGCTTGGCCGACATCGCGCCGCTGGAGCCGATCGCCGCCAATGCCGGATTGGGTTTTGACATCCTCGACCGTCGCATCAGCAACGAGGGCGTCATCCTGCCGCGCGACAAGGACCACGAGGCGCGCGACAGCGGGCAGTTCGGTCTGGCCCTGCGTTGGCTCGGCGAGGGTACGGAGTACGGTGCCTATTACATCAACTACCACTCGCGTAAGCCCAAGTTCGCCTTGCGCACCGAGAGCGGCGTCGCCAACTTCATCCAGAACGACCCGGGTTTCGCCGCGTTGCCGTCGGACGAGCAGTTTGCCCTGGGCCTGGCCACCGGCGCCGGCAATACGCACTACTTCATCGATTACCCGGAAAACATCCACCTGTTCGGCTTGAGTTTCGCCACCGTGCTTCCCACCGGCACGGCGTGGAGCGGCGAAATCAGCTACCGCCCCAATGAACCACTGTCAATCAACACCGCCGACCTCTCCGGCGGTGCGCTGAACCCGGTGTTCCAGGCACTGACCGGGAGCATCGTCGAACCGACCGTACCCGCCGAAGAAGGGCAGGTCATCCAGGGCTGGAAGCGCAAGGAAGTCACCCAGGCGCAGACCACCTTGCTGCACCTGTTCGATCCGGTGATCGGTGCCGATTCGATGTCGCTGGCGGTGGAAATCGGCATGACCCACATCGGCGGGCTGGAAGGCCTGGACAAGCAGCGTTATGGCCGCGACTCGGTCTTCGGCGACTTGAGCCAGGCCGGGCGCCACGGCTACTACACGCAAAACTCCTGGGGTTACCGGGCGTTCAGCGCCCTGAAGTACACCAGCGTGTTCGCCGGGGTCAACCTCAGCCCCAATCTGGCGTGGTCCCACGATGTCGACGGCTACGGTCCGACCTTCAACGAAGGCTCCAAGGCCGTGAGCGTCGGCCTCGATGCCGACTACCGCAACACCTACACCGTCAGCCTGAGTTACACCGATTACTTCGGCGGCGACTTCAATACCGACATTGACCGCGACAACCTGTCGCTCAGCGTCGGCGTGACCTTTTGATCCCGGAGCCTTTGAAAACATGAAAGCATACGCACAGTTCACGAGCGCATCCCTTGCATTGATGCTGTTGGCCTCCAGCGTCATGGCCGCCGTCTCGCCCCAGCAGGCTGACCAGCTCGGCACCAGCCTGACCCCCCTTGGCGCGCAGAAAGAAGGCAATGCCAATGGCAGCATTCCGGCCTGGACCGGCGGGCTGCCGAAAAATGCCGGCCAGGTGGGCGCCAACGGGTTCCTCGCCGACCCTTTCGCCAGTGAGAAACCGCTGTTTATCATCACTGCGCAGAACGCCGAGCAGTACAAGGACAAGCTCAGCGCCGGGCAGTTGGCGCTGTTCAAACGCTTCCCCCAAAGTTATCGGATACCGGTCTACCCAACCCATCGTTCGGCGACGATTCCGCCAGACATCATGAAGCTGGCGAAGGACAGTGCCCTGCATGTCACGTCAACCGACGATGGCAACAACCTGGCCAACTTCGCCGACAGCGGCTACTACGCGTTTCCGATTCCGAGCAATGGTGTCGAGGTAGTCTGGAACCACATCACGCGATATCTCGGCGGCAGCTATCAGCGCAGCTTCATCCAGGCCACGCCACAGGTGAACGGCGACTACACGGCGGTGCGTTTCGAGGAAGAGCAAGTGTACCCCCGGCAAGTGACCGACCTGCCTGCCGGCGACGCGCAAAACCTGTTGTATTACTACAAGCAACGCGTGACGTCGCCAGCACGATTGGCCGGCACGGTTGCGCTCGTGCATGAGACCATCGATCAAGTCAAGGAGCCCCGTCGCGCCTGGGTCTACAACGCCGGTCAGCGTCGCGTGCGACGTGCCCCGCAACTGGCCTACGACGGGCCGGGCACTGCTTCCGACGGCCTGCGTACGGCGGACAACCTCGACATGTTCAACGGAGCACCTGATCGCTACGACTGGAAGTTGATTGGCAAGAAGGAAATGTACATTCCCTACAACAGCTATCGCCTGGAATCTTCTGCGCTGAAGTACGACGACATCGTCAAGGCCGGGCACCTCAACCCTGACCATACCCGCTATGAGCTGCACCGCGTATGGGAGGTGGAGGCGACCCTCAAGCCTGGCCAGCGCCATGTCTACGCCAAGCGTCATATGTACCTCGACGAAGACACCTGGCAACTGGCGGAAGTCGATCATTACGATCAGAAAGGCCAGCTATGGCGGGTAGCGGAGGGGCATGCGCTGTATCGATACGACGAACAGGCCAGCTACTTTGCCGCCGAAACCCTGTACGACTTGATCTCAGGTCGCTACATGGTGGTTGGGTTGCGCAACGAGGAACCGCGTAACACCGAGTACGGCCTGACCGCCAAGAACTTCGAATTCACCCCCGCAGCACTGCGCTCCGATGGACTGCGCTAACCCTTCTGAGATGCAGGCAGTGTGACCGACAGACGTGGGTGGTGATTTTGCGACCACCCCGTCAACCTCCCTTGAGGCGGCCTGATAGCCGACCTATTGTTGGTTGACTGAGTACATGTCCATTCATGCGGTAACGGTTGGGTTTCGCTCTTACTGTAGGAGCCAGGCTTGCCGGCGAAGGCGTTCTGACGGCCAATGGGGATTTTGTGACTGAGTACATATCCATTCCTGCGGTAACGGCCACTTAGGGTTTCGCCCTTACGGCGAGTCACTTGGAAAAACGGAACGCCGCCCGGCCCCAAGTAAC